>DAOVTE010000097.1 GCA_030627705.1 Bacteroidales bacterium | reverse complement strand
TCCTTTCTTTCTATCAGTAAAAAAAGAAGATAAAATATCTAAATTTTTTAATGCATTAGTATTCTCTTTAATGTGTTGGTTAATTTCTTCCCTCTGATACAAGAGAGTATTAATCATTTCAATATCTCCACTAGTAATGTATAATAGTATAGCCTCTAGAATTGAAGATTTCCCTGTATTATTTTTACCTGTAAAAAGATTTACTCTTTTCAAGTTAGGAATTTCAATGCTTTTTAAACTTTTATAATTATGTATGCTAATATTTTTCATTATACATTTTTTAATAAAATTAATAATAATTTATATAAAAACCTATTAATCTTACTCCAACCAAGTTTTAACATCCTCAATCTTAGGATTTACTAAGCCAAGTTTATGTTTTTTGTTCATTCCGCACATTTCTTGATGTAATTTATTTGGGTTTGCTTGTTTTAGTTCTTCAATATTTGTGAATCCAAGTTTTTGAATTATAGGAACCCATTCTTTTGCAATTCCAAGCTCTGTGTATTTACTTTCATCATCAACAATAGCTTTTTTCTCTGGTCGCATTTGCGGGAAGAAAAGCACATCTTGTATAGAATTAGAATTTGTCATTATCATTGCTAATCTATCAATACCAATACCTAAACCTGATGTAGGAGGCATTCCTAGCTCAATTGCTTGTAAGAAATCTTCGTCTAGCATCATTGCTTCTTCGTCGCCACGTTTTGCAAGAACAAGTTGTGATTCGAATCTTTCACGCTGATCAATTGGATCGTTAAGCTCCGAATATGCATTACAAATTTCTTTTCCATTACAAACAGCTTCGAAACGCTCTACCAATCCTTCTTTGCTACGGTGTTTTTTAGCAAGTGGCGACATCTCTACAGGGTAATCTGTAATAAATGTTGGCTGAATTAATTTGCCTTCGCATTGTTCGCCAAAAATCTCGTCTATAAGTTTTCCTTTACCCATAGATTCGTCAATATCAATTTCTAACGATTTTGCTGTTTTTCTAAGTTCGTCTTCGTTCATTTCTGATATATCAATACCAGTATAATGTTCAATTGCTTCGAACATAGTATATCGTTTCCACGGACGTTTAAAATCTATTGTATTCTCGCCAACAGTTAATTTTGTAGTTCCGTGAATATCAAGAGCAATTTTCTCTACCATTTCTTCAACTAGATTCATCATCCAATTGTAATCTTTATATGCAACATAAAGTTCCATTTGAGTAAACTCTGGATTATGAAAACGGCTCATACCCTCATTTCTAAAGTCTTTTGCAAACTCGTAAACTCCATCGAAACCACCAACAATTAATCTTTTTAGATAAAGTTCGTTAGCAATTCTAAGATATAAAGTTGTGTCTAAAGTATTATGATAAGTTTTAAATGGTCTTGCTGCAGCACCTCCGTAAAGTGGCTGTAAAACAGGAGTTTCAACTTCTAAATATTCTTTGTTATTTAAAAACTCACGCATAGAATTTGTAAGTTTTGTTCTTTTTATAAAGGCTTCTTTTACGTGAGAATTTACAATTAAATCCATAGAACGGTTTCTGTATCGTAAATCTGGATTTGTAAATGCATCGTAAATTTTACCGTCTTTTTCTTTTACAACAGGTAGTGGCTTAATAGATTTACTTAAAATTGTAAGTTCTTTAGCTCTAACAGAAACTTCGCCCATTTGTGTAATAAAAGTTTCGCCTCTGATGCCAATGATATCACCTCTATCAAGATATTTCTTAAAAACAATATTGTATAAAGTTTTATCTTCGGTAGGACATAAAACATCTCTGTTTAAATAAATTTGGATTTTACCTTTAGAATCGTGAAGCTCTACAAACGAAGCCTTTCCCATAATTCTACGTCCCATAATTCTACCTGCAATAATTACATCCTGAAAATTATTCTTTTCTGCATCGTAATTTTCGTTTAATTCTTTACTGTTAGAGTTTATTTTAAACTCATCTGCTGGGTATGGATTTATGCCAAGTTTTATTATTTCTTTTAATGATTCGCGCCTTACAATCTCTTGTTCTGATAATTCCGAAAAACTCATTTTTGATATATTGTTTTAATTATATTTTATTCTTTTTTGCAAAGATAGAAATAAGTTTGATAGTTTATAAAGTTGAAAGTTGAAAGGTTGAAAAAATTTAGGTCTAGATTTGAAAAACTGATATATTTGCGAACTTTGCGTGAATTAGTAATATTTAAAGTATATGAAATTTTTTATTTGCAGATTACAAACACATTCTGAATTTATTATATTAAAGAATAAATAAACTTAGCGTTCTTTGCGTAATTTCCTTTGCTAACTCTGCGTGAATTAGTAATAATAAACAGATATGAAAAAAAATAAACTGTAGATTAACAAATTTTTAATAAACTTAGCGCTCTTTGCGTAATTTCCTTTGCGAACTTTGCGTGAATTAGTAATAATAAACAGATATGAAAAAAACATGAATTGTAGATTAACACATTTAAGGTTTATGTTAAAGAATAAATAAACTTAGCGTTCTTTGCGTAATGTACTTTGCGAACTTTGCGTGAATTAGTAATAATTAAATAGATATGAAAAACAAAATAGAAATAAAAGACCTAGAACTTGTTGATTACAAACATACTTGGGATTTGCAAGAAAGTATTTTTACTCAAAGTTCTTACAAGTTTTACTAAACGCATATTTCCTTAACGCAAAGGAATTACGCAAAGAATACAAAATAAATAAGATATGATGAATGAAAATGATATTTCGTTTGATATAATTGGGGCCTCTATAGAGATTCATAAAACTGTTGGGCCTGGATTGCTTGAATCTGCCTATGAAAGCGCACTGGCATACGAATTAAGAGAAATTGGATACGATGTAAAACAACAAGTTCCTATGCCATTTATTTACAAAGGAATAAAACAAAATGTTGGTTATAAAATTGATTTACTAATTGATAATAAGGTAATAATTGAATTAAAATCAGTAGAAAAACTAGCTCCTGTTCATTTTGCCCAGACCTTAACATATTTAAGGTTATCAAATTTGAAACTTGCATTATTGATTAATTTCAATACTAAAATTCTAAAATGTGGAGTACATCGTATAGTAAATAATCTATAAACTTTGCGCTCTTTGCGTAATTTCCTTTATGTTCTCTGCGTGAATTAGTAATAATAAACAGATATGAAAAAAAATAAACTGTAGATTAACAAATTTTTAATAAACTTTGCGTTCTTTGCGTAATTTCCTTTGCGAACTCTACGTGAATTTAAAAATATGATTTGTAGAATAATACATTTAAAATTTACATTAAAGAATAAATAAACTTAGCGATCTTTGCGTATTGTACTTTCGAACTCTGCAAGAAAAAAAATGAAAAATAAAATTAATATAAAAGACCTAGGACTTGTAGATTACAAACAAACTTGGGATTTACAAGAAAGTATTCTAAAGACTTCCGTTAATAATAAACTGAAAAACAAAGAAGCAGAAAATATTTTTTTGTTATGTGAGCATCCACACGTTTATACATTAGGCAAGAGTGGAACGCAGAATAATCTATTAATCTCTGATGAATTTCTAAAAAAAATAAACGCAACATATCATAAAATAAATAGAGGCGGAGATATTACTTATCACGGACCAGGGCAGATTGTAGGTTATCCAATTATTGATTTAGACAGTATAAATATTGGAGTAAAAGAGTATGTTTATAAATTAGAGCAAGTAATTATTAATGTTCTGAAAAAATATAAAATAGAATCTACAAGATTAGATGGTGCAACAGGCGTTTGGTTAGATACTGACAAACCTAGCGTACGAAAAATTTGTGCAATAGGAATAAAAGTTAGCAGGGGAGTAACAATGCACGGTTTTGCCTTTAATGTAAATACCGATTTAGAATATTTCAATTACATAAACCCTTGTGGATTTGTTGATAAAGGCGTAACTACTCTATCAAAAGAGTTATCTAAAGACATATTATCCATAGGTGAAATTAAATCACAAATTATTGGTGAATTCAAAAAAGAGTTTGGATATTAATCAACAATGTAACTAAAACAAGACTTATTCGTCAAACGAAAAACAAAATTTCCGTATCCAAGTTTATTTACGGAATTGTAATTTATATAAATTTTTAAAACAAAATAAAAATGAAACAAAAATTAGTGTTATTCAGCTTGTTGTTTGCTTTTGTGCTAAGTGGTTTTGCACAAACAAGTTTAGATTTAACTAAAAAGTTACCACAAGATCCAGATGTAATTACAGGAGTTCTAGATAATGGAATGAAATATTACATCAGACACAATGAAACTCCAAAAAACAGAGCAGAATTAACTCTAGTTGTTAAAGCAGGTTCTATTCAAGAAGATGTAGACCAACAAGGTTTAGCGCATTTTTGCGAGCATATGGCGTTTAATGGAACAAAGAATTTCCCTAAACACGAATTAGTAAATTTCTTAGAAAAAACAGGAATGAAATTCGGCGCAGAAGTAAATGCTTATACAAGTTTCGACGAGACAGTTTATGGAATTACGGTTCCGCTTGATAGCGCAGAATTCCTAGAAAAAGGCTTAATGGTAATTTACGATTGGGCACATAATGTAACTTTCGAAGGCGAAGAAATTGATAAAGAACGTGGCGTAATTCACGAAGAGTGGAGAATGCATCAAGGGGCGCAATTCAGAACTCAAGAACAACTTTTTCCTGCAATTTTTAAAGGCTCTAAATATGCCGATAGAAATGTAATTGGCTTAATGTCGGTTGTAGATAGCTGCGAATACGATGCTTTACGTAGATTTTACAAAGATTGGTATCGTCCAGATAGACAAGCAGTTGTTGTAGTTGGCGATTTCGATGCAAAAGAAATGGAGCAAAAAGTTAAAGATTTATTTAATAAAATTCCAAAACGAGAAAATACAAGAGAATATACTCAAGTAGAAATCCCTGATAATAAAGAGCCAATTATCGCAATTATTACCGATAAAGAAACTCCAATGAGTACAGTTCAAATATTCATTAAACATCCAATTTTTAAGCAAGAAACATTAAACGATTATAGAACATCAATAATGCACAGCTTGTATAATGGTATGATTTCTAATAGATTAAGCGAACTTACATTAAGCGAAGATCCTCCATTTATTCAAGGTTACTCGGCATATTCAAACTTTATTGGGCCAAAAGATACTTACATAGAAGTTGCTGCAACTAAAAACGACGGAATTTATAAAGGAGCAGAAACTATTTTGCAAGAAAACCAAAGGCTTAAACTTCACGGATTTACACAAACCGAGCTAGATAGAGAGAAAAAATCGTTAATGAGCAAAATCGAAAAAATGTATAACGATAGAAATAATCAGAAATCTAAAGGTTATGTAAACGAATATAAAACAAACTTTTTAATTACCGAAGCACCATTTCCTGGAATGGCAAACGAATATAACTATTACAAACAGTTTTTAAACGATATTAAATTATCTGAGGTTAGCGATTTAGCTAAAAAATGGATTATCGACGAAAATATGGTATTTATTATTTCTGCTCCAGAAAAAGAAGGAGTTGTAGTTCCTACCGAGCAAGAAATTATAGATTTACTAGCAAAAGTAAAAACTCAAAAACTAGAAGCTTACGTTGATAAAGTTTCTACTCGTCCGTTATTCGAAGATAAAGATTTAATTTCGGCAGTAGGGAAAGTAAAAAAGAAAGCAAAAGTAAAAGAATTTGAAGCAGAAGAATGGACTTTAAGCAACGGTGTAAAAGTTGTTCTTAAATCAACAAAATTTAAAGAAGACGAAATTAAAATGACATCTTACTCTAAAGGTGGATACTCTGTTTACGGACAAAAAGACGATATTTCTTCTAAAATTGCAGCAGATATTATCTCAGAATCAGGATTAAACGGTTTCGATAAAATAGAATTAGACAAATTACTTTCCGATAAAACCGTTTCTGTTCATCCATACATTGGCGAATTATCTGAAGGTATTAATGGTAATTCTACAGTTAAAGATTTTGAAACAATGCTACAACTTACGCATTTGTATTTTGCAAAACCACGATACGATAAAATTGCTTACAGTTCGTATATGAAGCGTATGAAAGCACAATTCGAGAATATGAGTTTAAGTCCAGAAAGCGTATTTAGAGATTCTGTAAAATCAGTTTTATCTAGCAATAACTTACGAAGTAGACCAATGAATGCCGGAATTTTAAACGAAGCTGATTATAAAAGAGTTCATTCTATTTACAGAGAAAGATTCGAAGATCCATCTAGTTTTACTTTCTTCTTTGTTGGTAATATCGATCTTAAAGTTGCAAAACCATTAATCGAGAAATATTTAGGTTCGCTTTCAAACGTAAGTAAAGACGAAACTTGGAAAGACCTAAAAATTAATTATCCAAAAGGAAAAATAGACAGAGTTGTAACTGAAGGAACAGACCAAAAAAGTATTGTACTATTGCAAGTTACTCACGATTTCGATTATTCGCTAAAAGAAAGAATGGCAATAAATGCTTTAGGTAAAATCTTGTCAATCAATCTTTTAGAAACAATTAGAGAAGAAGAAGGTGGCGTTTATTCTATAGGTGCTTATCCTAGATTCTCTAAATTGCCAACTGCCCAAGAAAGTATGTTAGTTTATTTCCCTTGTTCGCCAGATAATATAGAGCATATTACCGATGGAGTAAAACAAGTATTCAAAAATATTGTAGATAACGGACCAACAGAAGAAAATTTAGAAAAAGCTAAAAAGCAAATCTTAAAAGACAGAGAAACAAAACTTCAAGAGAATGGTTTTTGGATTAACACAATTCAGTCTCATTATTTTAACGAAACACCTTATAGCGAATTTGCCGAAACCGAAGGTTTAGTTAGCGGTTTAACAACAGAGTATATAAAAGAGATTGCTAAAAAATATTTAGATACATCAAACTTTGTAAGAGTATCGCTTAAACCTAAAGAATAACTGGGTCTTATAAAATTTAACGAAAGGTCGTTTCTTAATTGGAGCGACCTTTTTTTATTTAAGACTAAAATATTGTTATATTTACAGCATCGTACCGCATAAAATATATCAATAAACAAAAATGAAATTCAAAGAACTAAAACTAGACGAACAAATACTAGAAGCCATATCGTATATGGGTTTCGAGGAAGCAACACCAGTACAAGAGCAAGTAATTCCAATTATACTAGAAAACCAAGATATTATTGCGTGTGCGCAAACAGGTACAGGTAAAACAGGCGCATTTGTATTACCTATCTTACATAAACTTATCGATAAAAAAGATAATACCGTTGATACATTAATTATTGTACCTACACGAGAATTAGCTATCCAAATAGAGCAACAAATACAAGGTTTTTCCTACTTTGTTTCGGTAGAATCTATTGCCGTTTATGGCGGTGGCGATGGTAACGATTGGGAAAACCAAAAAGCAGCACTTAGAAACGGAACAGATATTATAGTTGCAACTCCAGGTAAATTATTATCGCATCTAAAATTGGGTTATGTAAACTTTAAAAACATAAAGCACTTAATTCTAGACGAAGCAGATAGAATGCTAAATATGGGTTTTATTGATGATATACAATCAATAATATCGTATTTGCCAAAAGAACATCAGACATTAATGTTTTCGGCTACAATGCCAGAAAGTATCAGGAAATTAGCAAGAAAGATTTTACATAATAATGCAGAAATATCATTATCGATATCTAAACCAGCCGAGGGCGTAGACCAAAAAGCATATTTAGTTTTCGATGGACAAAAAGTAAAACTAATTACGCATATCCTTAAAGAACGAAAAGATTACGATAGCATAATTATATTCACATCAAGAAAAATTAACGTTACCGAGATTGTAAGGTCGCTACGTGAAAACGGTTTTAAAGCACAAGGAATATCTTCAAATTTAGAGCAGACTCAGCGCGAAGAGGTGCTAATAGGTTTTAAATCTAAGCAAATTCGTATATTGGTTGCCACCGATGTAATGAGCAGAGGCATAGACGTTAAGGAAATAAATATGGTAATAAACTACGATGTGCCAAACGATGTAGAAGATTACGTGCATAGAGTAGGGCGTACGGCAAGAGTAAACACCAAGGGCGAGGCAATTACGTTTATAAACCCTAAAGATATGTTTATGTTTAAGCAAATTGAGGAATTAATAGAACGAGAGCTTCCTAAATTACAACCGCCCGAAGAAATTGGAAAAGGACCAAAATGGAACTCCGAAAAACCTAAAGCAGATAGAAAGAACAACCGTGGTAAGTTTAAGAAAAAACGAAACTTTAAGCCTAGGAATAAAAAGGGGAAGTTTGGTAATAATAAAAAATAATTAATGCTACTTAGCGATTGTATCGCGATGATGTTGAAACCACACGAAAGATTCGTGCGGTAGCGAGGGGAATAAAAAATAAAATTAAGAAAAATGAAAAACGTAATTCTAATTTTTGTGTTGATATATTCATTTCTACAAGTAAATTCGCAAACTACTGATGTGAAATATTACAAAGATGTAAATAGAGGAAAAGAAACAAGCGAAAAGAAAGCAAAGTTTAAATTACAAATTAGCGAAAATGCTGATAGTATTAAAACATTAATATATTTAAACGTAAAAACTAGTGATACCGTATTTGTCAAGGTATATAAATCAGATTTTCCAACAGGAATATGGAAAGAATATGGCAAAGATGGAACACTTATTTACATGAAAGATTTTACTAAAGTAATATATTCTGATATAATATTAGGAGGCGAAAATAACGTTAGTTCTGGTTCAGACATTAATGTATTTGAAACTGAGATACTTAAAAATCTTGTTAAAAATACTATGTATCCAAAATTAGCAAAGGAACGAGGGTTGACTGGTAAAGTATATGTTCAAATTAAAATCGATAAAGATGGAAAAGTACATTTTGTTTCAATTTATAAAGGTGTTCATCCAATTTTAGATTATGAAGTGTATGAAACAATAAATAGACTAGATAAATGTACACCATTTAAAAAGGATGGTAAACCTGTTGAAGTTTATTATATTATGCCTATGAATTTCACTTTATATTAAAATTTATAATTAATGACAGGATTTTCAGGCTTAGCATCGTCATTATTAAGAAACAATAGAAGATTAATTGCTCCAAAACCTCAAATGAGCGATATACATCTTAAAAAAGGTGTGGCTAAAGTACATTCTAAATTAGAATTTAAAAAGCTCTCGGAAAAAGAGCTAAACAAATTTAAAACAGACCTTTCTAATAAACAAAAAGCAGATAATTCTAAAAACTATTTACTTTTTACAATTGTAATATTTTTTATTGCTGCAATTATGATTTGGCTTTATAATTATTATTCGTAATTACATAAAAACTCAACTTCATCCTAGTTTGCAAGGATGAAAAATAAAGAATACAAAAGCATGAATACAATAAAAAACAGAAATGATATAAGCATTTTGGTAGATAAATTTTATGCCAAAATAAGAAAAGACGAATTATTAGGCCCTATTTTTACTGGACACATTTCAAAAGAAAAATGGCCAGAACATTTAAGTAAATTAACAGATTTTTGGGAAACTAAACTATTTGGAATTCCTAAGTTTCAAGGAAACCCATCACTAGCACACATAAATGTAGATAAGAATTTGAATTACACTGTGGAACGAACTCATTTTGATACATGGCTACAACTATGGTTCGAAACAATTGACGAATTGTATGAAGGTGAACTTGCTACAATGGCAAAAGAATCTGCTAGTATGATGGCTAAAGGGCAACTTTCTACAGTATGGCAAAACCGACCTTAAGAAAATAAGATAAGCCAGTAAATAACAGCTATATTTCACCTAAGATGAAAAACAAAAAGCGTTTAGATAATATTATCTCTACGCTTTTTATATTTTTATAAGGTTTTTAATTTGTAGTGAAAGAGTAAAATCCTTCGGGAGCAGTCATTGGGTTATTTTGTGTTTTACCTGTAGTAGTAGTGGCTGTAATATAATACTCAATTGTTTTATTAGCTTTTAAGTCCAATAAATTTACTTTGTAGAAATTGCTTTTATCGGCTTCTTCTATTTGCTCAGAATT
>DAOVTE010000040.1 GCA_030627705.1 Bacteroidales bacterium | reverse complement strand
GCCATCATGTTCTATAGTCACCATTCTAGCTTCCCCTTTATCTCCTTTACGAATACGAACATAATTAACATCTAAAATTTCTTCACGCACTTCGTAATCAGGTCTCTGAATACATATTGTAATATCTCTGAAACCATGTGATTTAAGTGCGTAAATAGCTCCTCGACTAACAGCTCCAAAACTAAAAATAATTACTTTACGCTGGTTCCCATAATGACCATCGATACCTTTTAATTGCAGGGCATGGATAACGGCACAATAACCGGCCATTTCATTATTCTTATAAAATGTATGCCTACCCATTTGACCATTTGGAGACCATACAAACATGTCTTCAAAGGCAATTAGAGTTAACTTTCTATCAATTGCAGTTTGTGTAATTTCACGTTGTTGTGCACAATGTGGATACCCCCAAATAAACCCTCCTTCACGGATTTCTTGTAAATCAGCCAATATCGGTTTAGCAATAATAACAGAGCCAATTTTAGTTAATAATTCATGACGAGAAGCAACTCCTCCTGTTTGAGAAATAAAAAAATCATCATCAAGTCCAAAAGGTTCACCATATCCCTTTTCAAAAATTAATTGTTTCCTAATATGTTCAGGAAGACGTGATAAATGGTCTGGATGAATTGGGACACGTTTTTCATCTTCTTTTTTTGAAGTTCCAATAACTCCTAAGCTTTGTATTTTCATAAATTCGTCTCGGTTAATATTGTTAAAACAAATTATTGTCGGCTTGACAATCCGTTATTCAATGAGAAAATAAAGATACTCTATTTTTCTAATAGAATCATGAATTAATAATAAAATAGTTAATAAAAATAGACTATAACACAATATACAGAGCAATTACGCCCTTTCGTTCGCTGGCAAGTGTTGTTGTTATAAATCCCCAGAAAACTCTTTCTGAGTTTTCTTTTTTGACGAATATGAAATAATATCAAAAAGAGTTTCTTATCTTGTTCACGTGAAACGAACTACGAACCATATCGCAATCGCCCAGTATATCAGTCGTTTGGCTTTATTAGGTACGTTAAACAAACATAGTTTACACTGTTTTAGGTGTATTTTGTTTACAATTAAACAATAATTGGGATTAATATTTTAAGAGAGGATTACATTTATATTATCTACAATAAATTTATTCTATGCATTTAATTGCTCCAGTTTTTATATCAAAACTTATACTTTTATTTTTGATAAAGCTCTTGTTTAAATATAGTATTTCGCCAAACTGTGGAATAAAAAGTTGATTTTTATAAAATATATTATTGTTTACTTCTATACTTACTGCTACTTGTTCGGGTTGCCTATATACAATTCCTTCTTGTTTTGTTAGATTCTCTTTGTTTAATTTTAAGAATTCGGATATTTTATAGGTGTTTTCGCTGTTTTTTACTTTAAGAACAATCTCATTTCCTTGGTCCTCAGAAACTATTCCTTTGTCTCTAGAAAAATTACATACTACATAATCTATTTTGTTTTTTTGAGGAATAACATTATAACTGTAGTTATATTTATGAAAGATTTTTTCTCCAATAAATAGCGATAAATATTCTTCTTCAATTTTATCTAGCTCTTTAATAATTTCTTTTACTGCTTCTCCATCAGGAAAATCTTTATCTAAACCAGTGAGAACTCTAAACTTTCTTTTACGTACTTTAATAATAAATAATGATGCCTCTTCGGCTCTGTCTTTTATAGTCTTGTTTACAATTCGTTTAGAATAAACAGGTATCCTTCTAGTTGTAGAATCAGTAATTACTGTTCTGTAAGTTGTATCTATTTTTTCTTTTAGTGGCGATTTTATTATTGTATTAGAATAATTTATTTCTTTAGAAAATGGAGTTGTTGTAAACTTATCGTTTTCGATATTATCGTGATGTCTAGATTTTGTATTTATAGATTCTAGGATTCCATTTTCAGTTAGAGAAAATGAGTTTATTAATCCTTTAGATTGTACTACAAAATATTTTGTAGTATCTATTTTTGCGATAGTATTTACATTAATATCAGTAATATACCAGTTAATAGCTTCTTTTGTACTTATATTTTCTATCCCAAGGTATTTGTTTGCGTATTTTGCATAAGGACCAGGAACATAAGTTTCTTTTGTTAGCTCTATATTAATATCGAAACTAGTATATGGTAAGCTATAAATAAAATCATAATTTTTTACATTGTAAGATTTGTTAATATTGCTTACCTTAATTGTAGAACAAGCAGTAATAATTGACAATATTATTATAGGAAATATGTATTTAATTTTCTTCATTTCTTTATTTTTTACATATATTAACTTAGCTAATAAATTTTGTGATAGCGTTATATGTTTCGTTAATCGCAGTTTCTAAATTATCATTAATAATAATTTTATCAAATTCTTTTGATTGGTTAATTTCTTGTTCGGCTTTATTTACTCTATTTTTTATATCCTCTAGTTTATCGGTAGAACGATTTATGAGCCTTTTCTCTAATTCGTCAACAGAAGGAGGCATAATAAAAATAGCTAAAGCGTCTTTTTTGTATAGTTTTTTTATATTAATTCCGCCAACAATATCTATATCGAAAATTACATTGTTTCCGCTGTTAATTATCCTTTCTACTTCTGATTTTAATGTGCCATAGAAATGATTACTGTAAACTTCTTCCCACTCAACAAATTCGTTATTATTAATTTTAGTCTTAAATTCTTCGGTAGAAATAAAATAGTAATCCTTTTTGTCTATTTCGCCAGCACGCATTCCTCTATTACAAGCAGAGATAGAGAATTCTAGGTTTAAACTCTTTTTAAGTAAAGAATTTATTATTGTTGACTTTCCTGCTCCAGATGGTGCCGATAATATTATTAATTTACCTTTCATTATCTTTGGTTAAAAGTTTGTAAAGTTCTTAAAGTAGAAAGTAAATACACTATGTGTAAAACGAACAATAATGTTCTAGCTACAATATACTAACTAAACCTAAAATTTACAAGACATTAAGCATTTGCTCTTTAATTTTTTCTAGCTCGTCTTTCATTTTAATAACTATTTTCTGAATATCGCTATCGTTTGCTTTAGAACCCAAGGTGTTAATTTCTCTACCAATTTCTTGCGAAATAAACCCAAGTTTCTTACCAATTGGCAAGTCTGTGTTTACAGTTTTTAAGAAATATTCGCAATGATGTTTTAGTCTAACCTTTTCTTCGGTTATATCTAATTTCTCTAGATAAAAAATCATTTCTTGCTCGAATCTGTTTTTGTCGAAAGCCGAATCGCTAGAAATAGCTTCTAATTTTGAAGAAATACGCTCTCTTACTTTATCTACTCTTCTGCTTTCGTATTTTTCTACATCTATTAGCAAATTGGCAATAATATTAATTCTACTTGTAATATCTTCTTGTAGAACCTTACCTTCTTGTAATCTAAATTCATTTACATTATCTATAGCTGTATTAATTCCTTTAGATAATTCTATCCATTCTTTATCAGTAAATTTGTCTTGCTTATATGTTAAGACATCAGGCATATTAATAGCCGATTGCATAGTTATTTCTGACGAGTTTAAACCTAATTCCTCTGCAACAGCCTTAATGTCTTCGAAATATGATTTTAATTTTTCTCTATTAATACTTGATGTTGTTTCAGAGTCTAAATTTTCTACACTTAAATAGAGTTCTATTTTCCCTCTATCTAGAGGTTTTAGAATATTTCTAATTTCTAATTCTTTAGACTTATAAATTACAGGAATTTTAGTATTTACATCTAACAATTTGCTGTTTAGTGATTTTATTTCGACAACAACATTCTTGTTTTCTAGTGTAATAGAGGCTTTACCATAGCCTGTCATAGATTTTAACATATATTTTTCGAGTTATTTTATACAAAGCTAATAATATGATTTAATATTGCTTTAAACATATAATGTATAATTCATAAAAAGCACTAAATTTACTGAAAATAATTTTTATTATAAAATGTTAAAGAAAACAGGATTGTTTTTTGGCTCTTTTAATCCAATACATATTGGGCATATGGCAATAGCTAATTATATGTTAGAGTTTACTAATTTAGATAAGCTTTGGTTTGTAGTTAGTCCGCAAAATCCACTTAAAAAGCGAAGCAATTTGCTAGATGAGAACCATAGATTAATTCTGGTAGGTGCTGCTATAGAAGATAATTATAAATATAAAGCTTCTAATATTGAGTTTAGTATGCCAAAACCTTCTTTTACTGTAGATACTCTTGTTTATTTAAAAGAGAAATATCCTAATAATGAGTTTGTATTAATAATGGGTAGCGATAATTTAAGAACTTTTAAAAAGTGGAAAAACTACGAAACTATTATTTCTAATTACGAAATTTATGTTTACCCACGACCAGGCGATAATAATTTAGATTTAATGTCTCACAAAAATGTGTCTGTTGTAAATGCTCCGCTTATGGAGATTTCATCTAGCTTTATTCGTAATGCAATTAAAGAAAGAAAAGATGTAAGATATTTTATGCCAGATAAAGTGGCTAAATATGTTGAGGAAATGCATTTTTACGAAAAAAAGCCATAATTTATTAGTCGTGATAAAGTAAGTTAAATAACTAATTTATTCTGCGAATTTTAGCTCCAATTTTATTAAGCCTTTCGTCTATATTTTGATAACCTCTATCAATTTGCTCAATATTATTAATAATGCTAGTTCCATCAGCAGACATAGCTGCAATTAAAAGTGCAACTCCTGCTCTAATATCAGGCGATGTCATTCTTGTAGATTTAAGATTTATTTTATTTTCTAAACCTATTACTGTTGCTCTGTGCGGATCACAAAGTATTATTTGTGCACCCATATCAATTAGTTTATCAACAAAGAAAAGTCTGCTTTCGAACATTTTTTGATGTATAAGAACGCTGCCTTTTGCTTGTGTAGCAGTAACTAATAAAACGCTTAATAAATCGGGTGTTAGCCCTGGCCAAATTGCATCTGCAATAGTCATTATAGAACCATCAATAAATGTTTCTATTTCGTAATTTTCTTGTTCTGGAATAAAAATATCGTCGCCACGTCGTTCTAGTTTTATTCCTAAACTTTTAAAGGCATCAGGTATCATTCCAAGTTTATCGTAAGATACATCTTTAATAGTAATTTCTGATTTTGTCATTGCTGCTAAACCAATAAAACTACCAATTTCAATCATATCTGGTAAAACTCTATGTGTGCAACCGTGTATCTTTTCTACACCTTCTATGTTTAAAAGATTTGAGCCAACCCCTGTAATTCTTGCTCCCATTGCATTTAGCATTTCGCAAAGCTGTTGCACATAAGGCTCGCAAGCTGCGTTATAAATTGTAGTTTTGCCTTTTGCTAAAACAGATGCCATTACTATGTTTGCAGTACCAGTTACCGATGCCTCTGGTAATAACATATAAGTTCCTGTTAGCTCTTTTGCTTCTACTTTATAAAACTGTTCTTTATCGTTGTAATTGAATTTTGCTCCTAATTTTTGGAACCCTAAAAAGTGAGTATCTAATCTTCGTCTACCAATTTTATCACCGCCTGGTTGAGGAATGTATCCCTTTCCGAATCTTGCTAATAGCGGACCAACTATCATAATTGTTCCTCTTAAACCACTTCCTTTTTCTTTAAATTTATCAGAGATTAAGTACTCTAGGTTTATGTTATCAGATTTAAAAGTGTATGAAGATTCATTATTCTTTCGAACTTTTACTCCTAAATCACTTAGTAAGTCTATTAAATTATTAACGTCTTTAATATTAGGAATATTATTAATAGTAACTTCATCTGGGGTTAAAAGTACTGCACACAAAACTTGTAGCGCTTCGTTTTTTGCTCCTTGTGGTATTAATTCACCTTTAAGTTTTTTTCCTCCAACTACCTCGAAAGTACTCATTTAGATTTGCTTTTTGTAAAACGTTTTGGTCGTCTATTTCTTTGCATTAATTCTCTAGCTTCTGGTAAAATTCTTTTTTCGTCTAAAACAATTTTTCCATTGGATAAAATATTAAATTCTTTAATTATAGTTTTATCTCTAACAGCATTACTGTTCCAATGCAGATATGATTTTTTCATATGATTAAGAATAATGCTAATAAGAGCTTCTTTTTCTTCACCTTCTTCAAATTCTATGGCTTTTGTAATCATCATTTCTATAGATCTACCGTAGTGTTTAAAACGTACTTTTGTTTCGTTATAAGGTAATCTATCTGGTTTAGCCTGAATTGTTTCTCTTGTTGGTAATTCATACGGACTATCAATATCTAAATCGAAATCTGCCATAATAAAAAGCTGATCCCAAAGTTTATGCTTAAAATCTTGAATATCTCTTAAATGTGGCATTAAATTACCCATTATTTGAATAACTGCCTTGGCGTTTTTGTTTCTTTCGTCTTTGTCTTCTATTGTTTTTAGATGCTCAACCATTTCTTGTACGTGTCTTCCGTACTCAGGAATTATGAGTTTTTTTCTACTTGTGTTGTAATCCATTTCTTTTTTATTTTTTACAAAAGTAAGCTATTCTACTGAAAAGTAATAATATTATTATTCTTTATAATATTTGATGCTTTAAATTAATCTTTTTCAACAATCTTTAGTTTTGCAAATTTTAATAATAATTGCTTTTTTCCAGCGTTATCGAAAATTACTGTTGCTTTAGATTGTGGATATTCTCCTTCTATTGCAACCACTTCACCCTCACCAAATCTTAGATGTAAGACGCTCATTCCTACCTCAACTTGTTCAGGATTTGATGGCTCAAAATTTTCTGCTGAAATTTTTTGTAAAGGTTTTAGTGTTTTGCGTTTTATAAATTTATTTGATGATGAGAAATATGATTCTCCTGTTGAGTCTGATGAACCTACCGAAGAAAAATTATCTTCTAGCGGATTGTTTGTAAATTGCGGGTCTATTTCGTTTACAAACTGGCTTGGTGTTGTAGATTCTATTTTGCCGTACTTAAATCTGGATAGCGAATACGAAACAGAAACGTGTTTTTCGGCTCTTGTTAATGCTACATAAAAAAGTCGGCGTTCTTCTTCTAGGTTCTTGGGATCGAAAGTAGCTTGATTATTTGGGAAAAGATTCTGTTCTACACCAACTACATAAACATTTTTATATTCTAAACCTTTAGACGAGTGTATTGTCATTAAAGTAACTTTGTCGTTTTCTTCGTCGCTTTCAGTATCCATACTTGTGAGTAGAGACACTTCCTCCATATATTTTTGTATTGTTTTTTCAGAGAGATCTTCGGTTTCTTCGTTTTTATTCTCTACAAACTCGCTAACGGCATTTATAAGTTCGTTAATATTTTCTACTCTATTTATGTTTTCTGGAGTATTGTCGCTTTTTAATCTTTTTAGAATCTCTGTTTCGCTAATTACTTTAGTTATTAAAGTATATGCATCGTTATTTTGGCTAAAATCCATTAGCTCCGATATGACATTTTTAAAGCCAGCTAATTTTTTTCTTGTTCCTGCATTAAAAACTGTTCCTGTCTGCTCTATTCTTTTTAGAATTTCCCATATAGGAATATCATTGTTTAAAGATAACTTAGAAAGCTTATCAACTGTAGTTTTGCCAATTCCTCTTGCAGGATAATTTATTATTCGTTTTATAGATTCTGCATCTTTAGAGTTTACAATAACCTTTAAATATGCAAGCACATCTTTTACTTCTTTACGCTGATAGAATGATAAACCACCAAAAATACGGTACGGAATATTTCTTTTTCTAAAAGTTTCTTCGAAAACTCTAGACTGATTATTTGTTCTGTAAAGAATTGCAAAATCGTTATATTTATAATTATTGGTTCGTTTAATATCTGCAATAGAATTTGAAACTAGAAATCCCTCTTCGTTATCAGACATTGCTTTAATAATGTTTACTTTATCACCCTCTTCATTCTCAGAAAATACATTTTTTTTTATTCTATCTTTATTCTTTTCTATTATGCTGTTAGCTGCATTTACAATATTTTGTGTAGATCTATAGTTTTGTTCTAGCTTAAAAACTTTACAGCTAGGAAAATCTTTTTGATAGTTTAAAATATTTTCGATTAATGCACCCCTAAAAGAATATATACTTTGAGCATCGTCGCCAACAACACAGATGTTTTTATGTTTTGAGGATAATTCTTTAATAATTCTGTATTGCGAATAGTTTGTATCCTGATACTCGTCAACCAAAATGTATTTAAAAATATTTTGATACTTTTCTAAAACGTCTTTAAAATCTCGAAATAAAACATTTATTTTTAGTAATAAGTCATCAAAATCCATTACTCCAGAAGCATAACACCTTTTCGCATATTCTTTGTAAATCCTATGTATTTCGGGTTTCTTAGAATATCTATCTTGGTCTAATAGATCTTTGCTTTCTGCATAATACTTAGGGGTAATTAGGTTGTTCTTTGCTGATGAAATTCTACCATACACAGCGTTTGGTTTGTATATATCTTTGTCTAAATTAAAATCTTTGACAATTGCTCTTATTGTGCTTTTTGTATCTTCTGCATCGTAAATTGTAAAATTAGATGGATAACCAAGTTTATCAGCTTCAACTCGTAAGATTCTTGCAAATATAGAGTGAAAAGTTCCCATCCAAATACGTTTAGAATTATCGTATCCTGTAATTTTAGCAACTCTTTCTTTCATTTCGGCAGCAGCTTTATTTGTAAAAGTTAATGCCAAAATAGAATTTGCAGGAACATCATTGTTTAATAAGTGAGCAATTTTATATGTTAGAACTCGTGTTTTTCCAGAGCCAGCACCTGCAACAACAAGACTTGGGCCATTTATGTTTTCTACAGCTTGCCGTTGAACTTTATTTAATTCTGAAAGGTAATTATGCATTTTTTGTATATTTTCTTCAAAAATAGTATAAAATAAGTTCTTTAGGCAACGTTTTTACTACCTTTATTGTCTAATAATGTATGAAGCATTAATAATTGAATATTTAACATCTAAAAATAAAAAAAATGAGAATTATTAAAACAGTTTTAATTAGCCTTTTTACTATCGGTTTATTTTTTGTATCAAACGCTCAGTCTGATGCTAACAGTTTAGTTGCTAACCTAGATGATTATTTTTTAAAAGTTGAAAATAATAAAACTTCTGTTGTGTTTAATATTACTGCATCAGAAAATGAAATAATTGATTTAAAAGAATCTTCTGCAAAATTTACAAAGTACTGTAGTTTAAATGTAGAAAATACTAGCTCAGAATTATATAAGTGCATATTAAGTTTTGATAAATACGAAAAATCTGTTTCCAATTATGGATTTGCACAAAAAATGTTTTTTAATTTCAATATTAACTTTTTTGAATATAAAGGTGTAAAACATAACACTCAGGATTTATTAAAAGTTACTTATAAGGAATAGTACTAATATTACTGTTTAAGAATTACCTATTTTCTTATGATCTTTTAAATATTGTAAAATACATTGGTTTGATGTTTTTCCTGTAGAAATATGATTCTTATTGCCTTTGAATTTGTATGAAATAGACATATAGCTATTTATCGCTACTTTATATTTTTTCTTTTTATCTAAGATATTTCCTTGCAAGTCTTTTAATATTACAGTTGATAATTTGCCGTCGTTTATTTTGTTGTCTATTATTAACCCAGCTGGAATATAATTAATTCTATTATCTAAACTGAAGCTATATTTAACAAGCGAAATAATTTCTTTATAATTTAGATTTAAGATTACTATTTCATTATTAAAAGGGTCTAATCTATACACATCTCCAATAGTAATATTACCTTTTGCAATTGATTTTATTCTTACTCCTCCTGTATTTTGAATAGCAAAATCGGCACCTGTTACTTCTCTTTGTGATTTTGCCATAAGGCTACCTAATTCCTTGTTGTTTATTTGTTTTTCAGCTGTTCCAACTACTCTTAATAATCTACGGTCGTTATTATATTTTTTAATTATCTTTTCTGCTTCTAAATTTGTGTTTTTATATCCTTTTAAATCTATGAGCGTGTCTGTAATAGATATGAGTTCTTTATTCACAAAAGTTAATTCGGCCTTTCCTAAAAACATTAATTTGCTACCTGCTTGCGTAATCAAAGTACTATTAACTTTCTCTCCGCTATAAAGTCTTGTGTGAGAATGTCCTCCAATTATCAAGTCTATTTCTTTATTAGATTGTGCAACTTTTTTATCTAAATCGTAACCTAAGTGTGATAGTAAGATAAAAGCATCGTAACTTTTAGACTCTGACTTATATTTTTTTATAGATTTTTCTGGCTTATAAAAAACCATGTTGGTTAACTTACTTGGATGAGTTTCAGGTAATTTATTTTTGCTAATATATAATTCTCCTAAAAAAAATAAGGATATGCTATCGTTTGTATGCAATACCACATAGGGTTTTGGCTGTTTAATTTTTGCCAAAGGTGATGTTTTTACATTAGCACAAATAAAATCAAATTTTGCTTGCAAGACTCTATCGTTTAATATTTCTTGTCCATAATCGAACTCGTGATTTCCTAAAACAGAAACTTTATAATCTAAAATATTCATTAAATCAATAATTGGGTATCCTTTTTCGGAATGTTTATCTACAATAGGGTTTCCAGAAAAAATATCACCCGCCGACACCATAAACACATTACTATAAATATTTCTTAAGCTATCTGATATATACTTAATTTTAGAATAGTTATTTATTCTCCCGTGTACATCGTTTGTATGTAAAATAATTACTTTTGTTGTGTCTGCTGCTGAAACTGCTTGTAATATAAATAATGATACTACAGTTAATATAATTTTTATTTTATTTTTCATTTTTTTCTAAGTTAATTTTTTAATAATCATTCACTAGATATTATTTAACGTTCTTTTTATAAGAGTATTAAAAGGTTATTGTTGTGATTATTTACGTAAAAAATATAATACTATAATAATAAACTTAGTTATCTTTCTTAAAAATATAAATTACAGAACTGTAATTGTCTGTATTCGAAAGTGACTTTGCCCATGATATAAAACCGAAAAAAGCTCCGCGGATAAAACTAAGAGACGAGTTCTTGTATTTCTCACTAAGCATAGATACATAAAACGAATCGAAAGGCATTCCTTCTTTTGTAATTAATTTAAATCCGTGTTTTTCTATTAGTAATTTAATTGACGATGGAGAGAAATGCCATAAATGAATTGGTAAATCGTATGCTGCCCAGTATTTTTTATAATGTTTAGCATCGTACGATGTGTAATTTGGGACTGCCGCAATAAAATATCCATTATCAGATATTATTTTATTAATAGTTTTAAGATAACCATCTAAATCGTGGACATGTTCTAGAACATGCCACATAGAAACAACATCAAAAGATTTATCTTTAATATTATAAAAATCTGATGGAGGTAAAACGTTTAAATTAAATTCTTTTTTAGCAAATTCTCGTGCATCTTTATCTTGTTCTATGGCAGAAACATCCCAGCCTACTTTTTGCATTTGATTAGAGAAAAACCCTGTTCCTGTTCCGATATCTAGAATCTTTCCATTCTTAATTCCTGTATTATTTTCTACAGTTCTTTGTTTAGATTTAAGCATATAGTTTCTGACCATATGATAAACCTTAAACATTAAACCTTTTTTTGTGTTCGAATGTGATACGTAGTTATCTGATTTATAATAATTTCCTATATTTTCTTGATTAGGGATATCCTGAGTAAATGCAAACGAGCATTCGGTACATTTATAAATATTATAGTCTTCGTGCGAAGTAGAAAAATCGTTGCTTTCTATAAAAAGCGAGAAATTTTTACTTCCACATACTGGGCATTTATCGTGATGAATTTTACTCATTGTTTGTTAAAAGAATTAAGCTACGAAATTAATATTAAAAATTTGAATTCATAGCCTCAACAGGATTTAATCTTGAAGCAGAAATTGCAGGTGCAAGGCCAGAGATTATTCCAATAGAGATAGAAATTGCTAATCCTGTTATTATGTTTCCTGCACTCATTGCAAAATTCATATCAATAATATATGAGGCTAGCTTTGTTCCTACGAAAATAAAAAGTAATCCTACTATGCCACCCAGAAGTGATAAGAATACAGATTCTACTAAGATTTGATTAAGTATAAAATAATTTTTTGATCCAAGCGACTTTTGAATTCCAATAATTTTTGTGCGCTCTTTTACCGAAACAAACATAATATTTGCTATCCCGAAGCCGCCAACAAGGATAGAAAATCCGCCAATTATTATTCCTGCAATATCAATAATTATAAAAACTTCCTCGAAACCCTGAGATATCAAGCTAGATTGATTTAATGCAAAATTATCTTCGGCAATGGGTTTTAGTTTCCTTATAGAACGCATAATTCCTTTTAATTCTGCCATTAATTCTTCTGTAGAAACATTGTCTTTTGCTTTAACAATTATTTCGGGTTGCATTCTTCTATTTTTTATATCTAATATTGTTTTTGCATAATTTATTGGTAGCATTATGCATCTGTCTGTGCTTTTGTTAAACAAATCCCAACCTTCTTTCTCGAATTTCCCTACTATTGTAACTTTGTTTTTTCCAACTTTTATTTTTTTTCCTATTGGCGATTGGTCTTCGAACAAAATATCCGAAATTGAATTTCCTATAATTGCAATTGGCTTACCATATTGAGATTCAAACTCTGAAAAATATCTTCCTTCTGATATTTCGAAACTTCGTACTTTTTCGAAACTATGTGATGTTGCCCAAATGGTAATCTCTTCTGCCGAATTAGACTTGTATTCTATTGTTTTACGAGTTGTGATAGAAAAAGCACTTGCTTCGGCATTGTGAACTCTTTTACTAATATAAATTTGCTCTTTTTGGCTTGGTAAAGGTCTATTAATAAATTTCCACCAAGGATATCCATCGTGAGAGTTCATAATCCAAGGCCATTTGTGTACATAAACTACATTATCGCCAAGCGTGCTTATACTATCTTTTATACTATCTTTAAGTGTGTCTAAAACAGTAAAGACAGATATAATTGCAAAAATTCCAATTGTAATTCCAAGCAATGATAGAGTTGTTCTAAGTTTATTATTAATTAGGGAGCTTAGAGCGAAAACAAAACTTTCTTTTATGATTCTTAAAAATATCAAAGTGATTCTTATTTAAAATTTTCTTTTTTTAACCAAAGGTAATGAATGATATGTATTGTACAAAATTTTTAATATAGTTTGGTATAGGTTTATTGTTCAGTAGGTATTTTATACCTTAATCCTATCATAGCTTGTCCAATAATTTCTTTATGCCATGCATCAATGTCGTACGATTTGTATTCTAATGTAGGTTTAATAAAAATTTGCCATTTATACGTGCCAAATTCTAATAAAGGACCAGTATTAGCAAAGTATCTAGATTTATCTGATTCCATATCTGTTCTTTCTTCACCAACATAAAACCAACCTATTTGTGTACTTAACCCAAGGTTAATAAAACTACGTTTGAATATTGTGATTTCGTGTATAAAGTAAAGCTTCTTTAAGTTTGAACTTTCGCCAAACAACATTTTGCCAAGGTTTTCAGGAGTTAAATATAATTCATTGGTTACACCTAATCCAATTCTATTTCGGCTATATCTAAGCATTATATCAATGGAAGCAGGTAATAATGCGCCAGAATTAATAATATTTGTGCTTAATACTACACCTGCACCAACTCCTGCACTAATAATAATTTCATCAAATTGGGGAGTATTCTCAGTACTTTTTGATGCATTGCTATTAGATGAAGAAGGTGTATTTTCTGCACCTGTTTTTTGTGCAAAGTTCAAGTTTATGCTTATTGCAAAGATAAATATTAGTATAGATAATTTTTTCATAATCTATTTAGTCTGATTATTAATTTTTAATATTTCTTCTATATAATCTCTATGGTTTGCTAATCGAGGAATTTTGTGTTGTCCGCCAAGTTTACCCTTTTCTTTTAGCCATTTATAAAAGGTGCCAGATTTTAGAACCTCAATTTTTGGTGTATCTAAACTAAGGTTTTTATACCTTTTTGCTTCGTAATCGGAATTTAGCGATTTAAGAGCTGTGTCTAATATATTAATAAAATATTCTATGTTATTTGGTTGCTTTTGAAATTCTACAAGCCATTGGTGTCCTCCTCTTGATGTGTCTGTCATATATATCGGACCAGCAGTATATTCTACAACTTCTACATTGCATTTCTCGCTAGCAATTTTTATTGCTTTTTCTGCATTATCAATTATTAGTTCTTCGCCAAAAGCATTAATAAAATGTTTAATTCTGCCTGTTATTTTTATTTTATACGGCTGCAAATGAGTAAATTTTATAGTATCTCCAATAACGTACCTCCATAAACCTCCATTTGTAGAAATTACTAAAGCATAATTCTTGTCAATTTCTACTTCAGATAAATCTAAGGTTGTGGGGTGCTCTTTATCAACTTCTGATATGGGCATAAATTCGTAGAATATTCCATAATCTAGCATTAATAACATATCGTCGTGTTGTAGATTATTTTGAATTGCAAAGAAACCTTCTGAAGCATTATAGGTTTCTAAATAATTCATTTTATTAGATGGTATTAACTTATTAAATTGTTCTCGGTATGGATTAAAACTTACTCCACCATGAACAAATAGCTCTAAATCTGGCCAAATTTCTAAAAGATTCTTTTTCCCCGTAATTTCTAAAATATGTTTTGCTAGAACTAGTGTCCAAGATGGAACACCAGCAATTTGGGTTATGTTCTGATTAATGGTTTCTTCGGCTATTTTTTGAATCTTTTCGTCCCAAACATCCATTAGTGCAATTTCTGGTCTTGGTGTTCTAAAAAACTCTGCCCAAAATGGTAAATTTTCTATTATTACTGCAGATAAGTCGCCGTAATACGATTCATTGCTATAGTTGTTTATTTGATGGCTACCACCAAGAGTTAATCCTTTTCCTTTGTAAATACCTGTTTCTGGATATTGCGAGGTATATAATGCTAAAATATCTTTTCCTCCTTTAAAATGACAATCTTCAATTGATTCTTTGCTTACGGGAATAAATTTACTTTTATCGCTTGTTGTGCCCGAAGATTTAGCAAACCATTTTATTTCTGTAGGCCATAAAATATTTTGCTCGCCAAGTCGTGTTCGCTCAATATATGCTTTTAGACTATCGTAATCTTGTAGAGGAACTCTATTCTTAAACTCTGAAATAGTTTTTATTGAACTAAATTCGTAATTACTGCCCCATTCGGTATTCTTTGCAAAAGACAATAACTTTGCAAAAGTTTCATACTGAACCTCGTTAGGATATTTCTTAAATAGCTCTATTTCTGAAACTCTTTTTGCAGACATCCAAGATATTATAGAACTAAGTAAAGGCATGTTTTTTATTTGTTGAATTTTGTACAAATCAAAGATATCAAAATATTGATATTATTTATACTTTGTAATTAATAAATTAGTTTTGATACTAAATTAGTTTTAATTGAGCCAATTACTTAGACGTTAAGAAAAACGGAAAATGGTTAATTTGGGACGAAAAGGGAACTCTACGTTTTGAGATGTTTTACGATAATGATAAAAAGACCGGTACTTGGAAAATGTGGGACGAATCGGGGGAATTAAACTCTGAAAAGAAGTATTAAAAACTATACGCTCTTATTTTAGTTGCTATTTCTTCCATTAACCACATTGGGGTAGATGTTGCACCACAAATACCAACCGTTGCATTGTCCCAAAATAGCTCTTTCTCTACCTCGTTGATATTAGTAATAAAATAGGATTTGTGATTTTCTTTTTTGCATATTTCGTATAGAAATTTACCATTAGAACTTTTTTTACCACTAACAAAAATTATAATATTATGTTGTTTAGCAAATTCCTTAATTGTTATTCCTCTAGAAGATACTTGCCTACAAATAGTGTCATTAAAAAGTAATTTGTTCTTTATGTCTTGAGCTTTTATTCGTTTTTTTATTTCGTTTTGAATTTTATAAAAACCATCAACACTTTTAGTTGTTTGTGAGAATAATGTAATTGGAATTGAGTAGTCTATTTTATCTAAATCTTTCTCTCCTTCAACTACAATAGCTCTTCCTTGTGTCTGGCCAACTAACCCATTTACTTCGGCATGACCAATTTTGCCATAAATTACAATTTGTCCATCGTTACTTATTGCATCGTCAAATCCATCTTTTATTTTGTTTTGTAAT
>DAOVTE010000146.1 GCA_030627705.1 Bacteroidales bacterium | reverse complement strand
GCATTACATAAAAAATATTGTCATATCGAGCTTGTCGAGACATCTCATGCTACAAAGTTCTGTTTAACAGATTTCTGCACTGCGGTCGAAATGACAGATAACCAAAATACCGCTAACGAACGAATCTTTCGTGTGGGTTTGTACAAAGCTACTAACTCAGACAGAGTTTTATCACAACGTAAAAGAACTCTGTCTGAGTTGATTCTACGAAACAACAAATAAGCCAAAACAATACCAATTCTCTCATATAATTGCAAGTCTGAACATCCAGTTTTTAATAGCAGGGCGATAGCCAAATGGGTTTAATTCCCCAACGCTTGCGTCAAATAAAAAAATAATTCCTATTTGATACGTCGTACCCTTTGGTCGAGGTAGTTCATTACTCACATATTTTTTTTAAATTGCAGCCTTAAAATATCAACAAATGGTTTCGAAAAAAATTATTAACATAATAATACTCTTTTTAATTGTAAGTAATTCATACGCTACTTTCATATTAATTCCTATGGATGATAAACAAAAAAATCACTTAAAATCTTATGGAATAGCTTACTGGACCCTGCAAAATAATGTAGAAGTAAAATGGCTTTTAAATTACAGAGGCGGAAGTTTTTTAATAGAAAATTATGGCGAAATACAGAACGAATGTATTCTAAGAGGTATTTCATTCGAGGTAATTGCAAACGTTAGAGCATCAGGAATCTTAAACCAGATAGCACAGCCAGATGTGAATATGGAAACTATGAAACTAGAAAAAGCTCCTAAAATTGCTGTTTATTCTCCAAAAAATAAACTTCCTTGGGACGATGCTGTTACCTTAGTTTTAACTTATGCTCAGATTCCATACGATATAATTTACGACGGAGAGATTATTGATGGCGCATTAAGCAAATACGACTGGTTACACTTGCATCACGAAGATTTTACAGGTCAATATGGTAAATTTTATGCTGCATACAAAAATATGCCTTGGTACAAAGAGCAACAACGAAAGAACGAAGAAATGGCTGCAAAATATGGTTTCGACAAAGTTTCTAAGTTAAAACTTTTTGTGTCGCAAACCATTAGAGATTATGTTACTAAAGGCGGATTTTTGTTCGCAATGTGTTCTGCAACAGACACATACGATATAGCATTAGCCGCAAGCGGTACAGATATTTGCGAAAGTATGTTCGATCACGACCACGCAGATCCTAATGCACAAAGTAAGTTAGATTACAATCAAACTTTTGCATTTAAAGACTTTAAAATTAGCAAGAATCCTTACGAATACGAGTATTCTACAATAGATGCAACTAAAACTAGAAAAGTTCCTAAAGATCAAGATTATTTTACTTTATTCGATTTTTCGGCAAAATGGGACCCTGTGCCAACAATGCTTTGTCAAAATCATAAAAATATGATAAAAGGATTTATGGGGCAAACTACCTCATATAATAAAGAATATTTAAAATCTGATGTTTTAATTCTAGGCGAAAACAAATCCGCTAACGAAGCCAGATATATTCATGGTGAATATGGGCAGGGCACATGGACTTTCTATGGCGGACATGATCCAGAAGATTTTCAGCATTTTGTTTACGATCCTCCTACCGATTTAGATTTGCACCCTATGTCGCCAGGTTATAGACTTATTCTTAATAATGTATTATTCCCTGCTGCAAAAAAGAAAAAACGTAAAACTTAATTTGTTTGCTTAAAAAGCTAACAACTGCTTATAAACCTTCTGAATAGGAAGCCCCATTACATTGTAAAACGAACCTGTAATTTTCTCAATTCCAATGTAACCAATCCATTCTTGAATTCCGTATGCTCCAGCTTTATCTAGTGGTTTATATTTGTTTACGTAAAAATCTATTTCATCAGTAGTAAGTTCGTTAAAATAAACTTCTGTTATTTCGTTAAAAGTAATTTGCTTTTTATTTGATGTAATACAAACTCCAGAAATTACTCTGTGCATATTACCCGAGAGCTTTGCTAGCATCTTTTTTGCATCTTCTAAACTGGTAGGTTTATTTAGAACTTTACCTTGTAAACTAACAATTGTATCTGCTGTAATTAGCAAATCAGTATGAGCAAGAGTATTTTTATATGCATCAGCTTTTTTCTTTGCTAGAAACACAGGTATTTTTTCTACGATAATATTATCAGGGTACGTTTCTTCTACTTCTATTCCAGATAATATTTCGAAATCTAAACCTAAATCAGTTAATAAATCTTTTCTTCGTGGCGATTGCGACGCTAATTTAATATTGTAATTTGTAAAGTTCATAATGCCTCTAGTTAACCATAGAATAATAAATAACAGAGCTATACCCTACGCCTACTAACATTATTATTTTAATTATTGTTGATGCAGTTTTATAATCTTTAGTTTCTTTTGCTTTAAGGATTTTATACGATAAAAATAATAATGGAGCAATAAGTCCAATTAGAAAATACCAAAGAGTAATATTATCGTCTAAATAAATAATATGTGTAAGAATTAATGCTACAATTGTAATAGAAATAATAAACTCGACTACAATTTTGCTATAGAATTCGCCCAAGACTATTGGTAATGTTTTGCGTTCATACTCTTCATCACCTTCAATATCTTCAATATCCTTAATTATTTCTCTTATCAGATTTGTAATAAATGCAAAGAATGCAAATCCAAGAGAGAAGAATAAAAGCACATTAAAATCGCTTCCGTTTCTTATTAAAATTTGATGGTATTCTTTATTTAGCATTGGAATTTCGAACAATACAGGCATTAAAGGAATTAAGGCAATTAATAGTGCCACAATAATATTTCCTATTAAAAATTGATTTTTATAAGTTGTAGAATAAAACCATAAAGCACCCGAAATTATCGGAAAAATAAAACCAATATTAGCTAAGTCTATTTCATAAGCTATGTAGAATCCTATTGCAATTGCTACAAAATTTAGAATATTGTGCAATGTCATTGCATGTCTTCGCTCAATTGTTGCACCTACCACTACTCTTTTAGGACAATTTATTAAATCAGTTTTTTGATCAAAATAATCGTTAATTACATATCCGCCAGCAGTAATAAAAACTGTTGATATTGTTAAAAGAAAGAAGTTAAATTCTGAAAACTGAAAGCTAAAACCATTTAATTCCAATATTGGATAAATTACCAACCAACGCATAATGTAAAGCGTAATTGCAATAATTATTAGGTTTTTAATTCTTACTAATCTAAAATAATCTCTTATCATATTTCTATAGTTTAATTGTTTAGTGTTCTACCACTCAAAAGCCTTTCCGCTTAGCCATTTTCCTTGTGCTCTAAGCACTTGTTCTATAACATCGCGAACGCATCCATCTCCTCCAACTTTATCAGAAATATATTTAGAAACGACTTTAATATCTTCAGCTGCATCTGCCGGGCAAGTTGGTAATCCTACAACCTCCATTACTTGATAATCTGGAATATCGTCTCCCATATAAAGAATTTCTTCTGGCTTTAAAGTATATTTAGAGTAAAAATCTTCGAACTTATCTAGCTTATCGTACGAGCCTAAATAAACATCTGTAACTCCTAATCCATTAAATCTTATTTTTACCGATTCTGATGTGCCACCCGTAATAATTGCCACAGGGTAGCCTAACTTTACAGCAAGCTGTAATGCGTAACCATCTTTTATATTCATAGATCGCATCATTTCTCCTGTTGGATGCAGATACACATTTGAATTTGAAAAAACGCCATCTACATCGAATGCAAATGCCTTTACGTTAATTAATTCTTCTTTAAAAAAGGCCATTTTAATAAAATAGTTATAAGGTTAAAAGTTCTAAAGTTAAATGTTAATATTTGTTTTATTCCTAAACTAAAGGCAAAATCTTTCTAGTTTTTATCTTTCAGTTTAGATTTTAAATAAATATCATCGCTCACAAAGCTATAAATTTCTGATATGTTTTTATATGATTTATCGTTTTTAAAGATATCATTTAATAATTCTATATGATTATTAATTATATTTTTATCGTTTCTAATTGCTGGTCCAGTTTGTAGTTCACTTGGATTAAAGTTCTCTACTTTACCTGCTGTTTCTGCAATTAATGGCTTTAAGATATCAAAATCTAAATTGTTTTTTTCTAGAATTTTACTAGATAAATTATACATATGGTTTGTAAAATTACAAGCAAAAACTGCTGCTAAGTGTAATATTTTTCGTTGTTTAGAGTCTATTTCATATGCACTACTAGACAAAGAACCTGCAATATTTCTTAGGATGCTCAGATTCTTTTCATTATTTGCTTCTAAACAGATTGGAACATTTTTTAAACTAATAAAATTATTTTTTGTAATAGTCTGCAATGGATAAAACACTCCGTAATTAATTGCTTTTTCGCTAAAAACATCAATAGAAATACTCCCCGATGTATGAACAATTAGAGTCTCGTTTATATTTATTTTATTCAATATCGGTTCAATAATGGTATCGGTTATAGTTACAATTATTAAGTCTACATTAGCATTTAGTTGAGACAAATCACTAATAAATTCAGCGCTAAGTTCCTTTACTAAATCAACAGCATTAGATTTTGTTCTATTGTAAATTTGATTAATTATATAACCACTATTAACAAGATTTTTAGCCAAGATATTAGCTACGTTTCCTGCTCCAATAATGCTTATATTAGTAATATTATTAATAAGATTTTTTTCTTCTAATGTAGTTATGTTAACTTTATTCTTCATTAATTTTTTTTCTGCTTAAATAATAAAGTCCGAAGAAAAAGCACGTTAAACAAACTCAATTCCTCGGACGTCATCCTGTCTTATAGCATTTTAATGACAAATTATTCTAAATCAATCTCATATTGTAAATTATCATTTATTATACTTAACAATTCGTTAAGGATATGAAAGTCAGATTTTGCTACCTCAAAATTACCATCTTGTTCAAGTTTCTCTTTTACTGTAGTAATCTCATTTGAAAAGTCATCTAGCATAAGATATTGTAACGATGGTTTTAACTTATGAATCGCACTCTTTACTACAACAATATCTTTGTTACTTAAAGCATTATTAATATTTTCGAACTCTTTTGTGGAGTTAGTAATAAAAATATTTATCATTTTATTATACACAACAGAATTACCCTTTGTAATGCTTCTTATTCTCGATAAATCGTACTTTGTTATTTGTGACTCCATTATCTAATTCTATCTAATGATTTTATTAAATCTTCATCTTTTTTGATTGATTTTATTGCTAATATATACAATATTACCGAAATAATTGGTAAAACTATCGCTATTTTATAACTAACAACAGAATTTAAATCTGTTGTTGTTGAAAGTATGTAATAAACAACTATACCTACTAATCCAATATTTAGAAGCAAATTAAATATGCTTAATCGTATTTGCAAGTTTCTATTTTTGTATATAAAAACTGTGATTAATGTAAGCAAAGATATTAACGACAATAATATTATTACAGGATATATTGATGTAATAAGCTCACCTGTTTCTGTAAAGATCCCCTTAAAGTTGAAGTAATATATTTGATTATCTACTGTAAATTCTGAAAATGGAATAAAAAACAAGGCTGAAGTAATTGCTTGTATTAGTAATAAATAAATTGTTTGTATTCTTTGAATCATTTTTTTAGTTTGAAAGTTCATAAAGTTAGAAAGTTTATAAACTTTAAGTCAACGTGAACTTTCAGCTTTACAAACTTTCAACTTTTAGATAAGTATTAATAAGCAAACATTGGTAAATCTTTCATCATGTTGTTTACTTTATTTTTAACTTCTAGAATAATATCTTCGTTATCGATATTAGAAATTACAGTATCAATAAACTCAACAATAATAGGCATATGTTCTTCTTTTAAACCTCTTGTAGTAATAGCAGGAGTTCCCACTCTTAAACCAGATGTTGAAAATGGCGACCTAGAATCGAAAGGAACCATATTTTTATTAATTGTAATATCGGCAAGCACAAGTGTATTCTCTACTTTTTTACCTGTAATATCAGGAAATTTTGTTCTTAAGTCTATCAACATAGAATGGTTATCTGTTCCGTTAGAAACTACATTATAACCACGTTTAATAAACTCATCTGCCATAACCGTTGCATTTTTTTGCATTTGCACTGCGTAATCTTTGTAGCTATCGGTAAGAGCCTCGCCAAACGCAACTGCTTTTGCTGCAATAATATGTTCTAGCGGTCCGCCTTGTTGTCCTGGAAATACTGCAAAATCTAGAACTTGCGACATCATTTTAATAGCACCTTTTGGAGTCGTTAATCCCCAAGGATTTTCGAAATCTTTACCCACTATGATTAATCCACCACGTGGTCCGCGTAAAGTTTTATGTGTAGTTGTAGTAATTATATGACAATGAGGAATCGGGTTAGATAATAATCCTTTTGCAATTAATCCTGCGGGGTGGGCAATATCAGCCATTAGTAATGCTCCTACACTATCTGCAATTTTTCGCATACGTGGAAAATCCCAATCTCTAGAATAAGCAGATGCTCCTGCAACTATAAGTTTTGGTTTACATTCTAGTGCAATTTTTTCCATCTCGTCGTAATCTACCATTCCTGTTTCTTGACTTACGTGGTAAGCTACTGGATTATATAAATTCCCAGATAAATTTACGGGAGAACCATGAGATAAATGACCCCCGTGAGATAAATCTAATCCCATAAAAGTATCACCCCGTTTTAAACAGGCATAAAAAACTGCTGCATTTGCCGATGCTCCAGAATGAGGCTGAACATTTGCATATTCTGCTCCGAAAAGCTCTTTTGCTCTGTCTATTGCTAATTGTTCTGTTTTATCAACAACCTGACAACCACCGTAATATCTTTTACCAGGGTAACCTTCGGCATATTTATTTGTAAGCACAGAACCCATTGCGTCCATTACTTGTTCGCTAACAAAATTTTCTGAAGCTATTAACTCTATACCATTTTTTTGTCTTTGGTATTCTTCTTCTATTAAGTTAAATATTTGACTATCTCTTTCCATAATGATAATTACATTAAAATATTGATTTACAAAAATACTAATTTACAACGAAGAATAAAAAATTAAGTATTAAATTAATATCTGGTATTGTATCTCGTATTAACATCTTATATAGATAAGTTATCTGCATACAATAAGATACCTAACAAGTTTAAAATTCAAGTATTGTTTTGCAAAACAAACATATATTTAAATCTAATCTTTTGTTTATTAACTTTCAAACAGATGTATATTTCATAAAATATGTGAAAAAATAAAGATTTAGATTTTTTGGTATTTTATTTATTGTTATTAGCTTGCATTTGAATTAACTAAAAAAATAATTATTATGGAAGAACAAAACAACACAGAAGTGCAAGAAAGTGGCGCAGTACAAGAAAACAAACGCCCTGTATTTTTAACAGTATTATGTATCTTAACATTCATAGCTACTGGGCTTGGGTTATTATTTGGTGT
>DAOVTE010000220.1 GCA_030627705.1 Bacteroidales bacterium | reverse complement strand
TTCACTGTAATAATTTCGGTTTCGCTATTCTTGTGAATAATTCTAATGTCGGATTTAAAACTTTTGGCTTCTGGCTCTAGCATTACAATTGTGTAATTATTGTCAATTTCTACAAACTGTGATGAGTAAATATAGCTTCCGCAAGTAACCCAACCATTTTTAGTAATCCCTTTATATTCTACTTGCAAGAATGTAGCAGGAGCAGAGCCTTGCTGATTTATTAAATAATATTCGCTGCCAGATTTTAAAGCTCTGTGTAAATATTTTTTTACTGTAATTTTTATATCATTATATTCTATAAGGCTATCTTTATCTAAGGAAATTACATTTTTGTTTCCCTTTATTATTTCGTCGGTTGCATTTTCTACAATCGCAATTTTGGGTGCAAATGCTTCCATCTTAAAATCTACTAATTGCAAAGCAAAAGGTAAATCAGAAATATGGTCTTTAGTTTTAACTTGCCAAGTATAATTATCTTTATCTAATTTAATTGTGTATTTTTCTAAGTCGCTAGGCGAGAGTGCTAAAGCAATTACGGTAATAAATATACCTAAATGATTTAGAATAAAGAAAGAATCTGTTAAATTAATATCTCTAAATCTTTTAATTATTACTAATCCAAGATTTGCCAATAAAAAGAATTCTAGAATAATAAATGGTGTGGAATAAACAATATTATTTAATCTTAGTTTATTAATTATTTCGACTTTAGAATCTATATCTTGAGTAATAGACCCCATTGCTATAACCATAATTAATAGCCACAAAATAGTTGCAATAGTTAAATATGAACTAGAAAACCATTCTAGTATTTTCGATTTTTTGAGTATTATTGAAACTGCTATCAGTACAACTATAAAAATTGAAAGCAAAATTATGTTTATTGGAAATTCTAAACTTATATTTTTATTGCTACTAGAAAATAGGTCTAGGAAGAATCCCATAATCACAAACGTAGACGTGATAATAAAACTCTCGGCGTATTTCCAAGGAAATTCCCAAATTATATTTTCTGTTTTTTTATTCATTTTCTAAATAAATGGCTAGCAACTTAGAGTTACTTGACATTTTATTTTCATTTAATACTAATATTACAAAACCCCCAAAAGGGGGGCTTTGCAAGTTAAAAATAATCAGTAATTTATTATAAATATATGCTAATTTTAATATTTAGACTCGCGTTCTTTAGCAATTTCTAACCATTTAGGTAATAGATTTTGTTTAAACGCTTCTTTTTCTGTAATTAATTTTTCCATAGGTAATCCTATATATTCTTGAGCTTTTGCTTTAGTAGAAATGTCTGGATAAGGAACTTCTTCTGTATGTCCAAGTGCTATTAAAACTCTTGTAAGTTTAATACGTGTTTCTTGAGCAATTTCTAAACCTGTACCAATAACCCTACCTAATTCTACTGGTGCGTGGAAAGATCCACCGTGACTAGCTGCTGCATAATCCCAACGCCATTGTGCGTGACGAATACCTTGTAAAATATCTTTCATTTGCTCTTCGGTTGCACCTAATTCCCAACATTTTCCTGCCTCAACGTGTGCACGAACGATAAGAACTTCTAATCTATCTCTAATATCAATAATTCTATCTTGATTATCTGTTACATTTTTAATAAGGTCTAGCTCACTTTGTTTATGACAAACTTGACAAGAATTTGCAACATTATTTAAAGGAGATTGAATTTTATGATCTGTAAATTTAACTCCACCTTCAGATTTATAAGGCATATGACAATCCGCACAAGAAACACCTCTTTGTGCATGAATACCCATTTTGTAAACCTCGTATCCAGGATGCTGAGCTTTAAGCATTGGAGCTTTAGAAATTTTATGAGTCCAATCTTTAAATTCTATTTCGTCGTAATATTCTTCCATATCTTCAACTGTTTGACCTTTATCCCAAGGGAAGGTTAAATATGGAGTTCCTTTTTTAGGAGTATTTTTGTTGAAATAATATTCTACGTGACATTGAGCACATACTAAAGAACGCATTTCTTGATGAGTAGATTTGTTAATGTCTTTTCCTTGACGCTCGAATGCTTCAATTAACGCAGGTCTTGTAATACGCAGGTTCATAGTTTCTGCATCGTGACAATCTGCACAACCAATAGGATTAACAACTTCGCTACCTAATCTCGCCCATTTTCCAGTATAAAATTCTGCAATACCATCTCTTTCCATTACTCTTGGTACATCTGGTCCTTTACAAGTCCAACAAGTTGCAGGCATAGGTCCTGTTTTATCATCAACTGGTCCGCCTGTACGTAAAGAATTTTGCAAATCTGTGACTGCATAAACGTGTCCCCTACCTTGATTATAGTCTTTTGCAAAGCCGTAGCCTGCCCAAAGAACAACAAGTCTAGGATCTACTTCTAACATATCTATCATCGCATTACCATTGTATTTGCTTCTGAATGTTGTATCAGCAGTTTCGTAATACGTTTCGTACTCACGAGGAAAATTCTTGCCCCATATTTCGTTTCTCGGTTCGTTGTTGTCAATTTCTACTTGAGGTGTATAAGCAAATATTGCTTCTGCTTTACGCTCTGTTATTGAAGATGCTAACATCCCTAATAAAAATACAACTACTACTGTTACTATAAAAATAAGCCAGTTTACAATTGGTTTTCTTTTACTACTCATGATATATATTATTAGTTTTAATTAATTGCTTTATTTAACCATTCTGGTACTCTTGCCGATTCAATTGGGACTCTAGCAAACGGAACAGACGACAAACTGTTTACTCTGCCATGAGGAACTTCTCTATGGCAATCCCAACATTCTCTATCTGTTTTATTATGTACTTTAAAATTTGTTTGTGTTGCTAATTTGCTGTCTTTTACCAAATCGCTATGACATCTAATACAATTCTGATGCACTACTTTTTTACCTTCTTCTTTTATAAAAATTACCTGAGGTTCTAACCTTAAGGTAAACATTGTAGCATGTCGCAAACCATCTTTTGCTTTAAAATAATATTTATTAAAAATATTATCGTGCGGCACATGACAATCATTACAAGTAGCATTTTCTCTATGGGCACTATGTGTCCAAGTAGCATACTGAGGTGTCATTATATGACAGTTTATACAAGTTTTAGGATCATCAGAAAGGTAAGATACTGCATTTGATACATTAAAAATAAAAACAACAATTCCTATTAGTATACCTAATATTATTATTACAGGAAACTTCCATTTATCTTGTGGTATTAATTTTTTTAATAATTGCATATTTAAGAAGTATTTAAGACCTATTTATCTTTTATAGACAACAAAGGTACTATTTCATAATTTATGTTAAACTGATTTTTATCAGGTTAGTAGATTTTTAGCAAATTAAAACTATTGTTACAATGCATTTCGCTTGAAATAATTATTATCTTTGGATAAAATAAATCTAGATTGCTAAGCGAAGAAATTCATAAAACTCCATTAATTAAATTACTTATTCCATTTATACTTGGAATAATTGCGCAAATTAGTATTGGCATAGAATTAAATTTTAAATTTTTATTTATAACATTTGCTTTTTTCTTGTTTATTATATTTTTAAATTCAATAAAATATATATCATCAAAATTCCATTTTCCATTAATTTTTGGTATTTCAACAAGCTTAATATTACTCATATTTGGAATTGTAATATCGAGTAGTTTTAA
>DAOVTE010000138.1 GCA_030627705.1 Bacteroidales bacterium | reverse complement strand
CTTGCGAAGCTGCATTTATAAATTTATTATAAATAACTTTTATTTCGTCGTATTTTCCATCAACAAAATCTTTCATTGCTTTTTCTGCAACTGCTGCAACGTTTACAAATGTAAGATCATCATAAATATCAGCATTTATATTTAGAACATCAGTTCCCTTAGCTATTAAAACCTCACCTGGTTTCTTTCCTAAAGTAATAATATCTACTTTCTGATTTTTATATTTTGTTTCCTTAAGTGCAATACACGCTTTTACAACATTTGAATTAAACGCTCCACACAAACCTCTGTTCGATGCTATAGCAATTATTAGAACATTATTAACATCTTTCTGCTTTGCATATACATTATCAGATGTATCGGCATTTTGGCTAATATTTACAAGTATTTCTTGAAGCTTCTCTGCATACGGACGCATTTGCGTTACCGCATCTTGAGCTTTTCTAAGCTTTGCTGCAGAAACCATCTTCATAGCACTAGTAATTTGCCTTGTAGAGCTTACTGATGTTATTCTGGTTCTAATTTCTTTTAAGTTCGCCATGATTAATTATACAATGATTTAGTATTTAGCAGATATTTCTTTTGCTACTTTTTCTAATACATCAGTAGATTCGTCGGAATATTTTCCTGCTGTTAAATTATCTAATACATCTTTGTGCTTAAGTTCTAAGAACTCTAAAAATTCTGTTTCAAATTCTGGAACTTTATCTACAGGAACTTTAGATAATAAACCTTTTGTACCACAATATAAAATAGCAACTTGTCTACCTACATTATAAGGAGTATATTGTTTTTGAATTAATATCTTAACGTTTTTAGAACCTTTATCAAGAACCATTTTTGTTGCTGCATCTAAGTCTGAACCAAATTTAGCAAACGCTTCTAATTCTCTATATTGTGCTTGATCTAATTTAAGAGTACCTGCAACTTTTTTCATAGATTTAACTTGTGCATTACCACCTACGCGCGATACCGAGATACCAACGTTTACAGCAGGACGAATACCTGAGTTAAATAAATCTGATTCTAAGAAAATTTGTCCATCAGTAATAGAAATTACATTTGTTGGAATATATGCAGAAACATCACCAGCTTGAGTTTCGATAATTGGTAAAGCGGTTAGAGAACCTCCACCTTTAATTTTACCTTTTAAAGAATCTGGTACATCATTCATTTCTGCTGCAATAGCATCGTTATTAATGATTTTTGCTGCTCTTTCTAATAATCTTGAGTGAAGATAAAATACATCACCGGGATACGCCTCGCGCCCTGGAGGACGACGTAATAATAATGAAACCTCACGGTAAGAAACTGCTTGTTTCGATAAATCATCGAAAATAATTAAAGCTGGTCTACCAGTATCTCTAAAATACTCGCCAATTGCAGCTCCTGCAAATGGTGCGTAGAACTGTAATGCAGCAGGATCGGCAGCAGTTGCCATAACGATAGTTGTATACGCCATTGCGCCACGTTCTTCTAAGGTTTTAGCAATATTTGCAACAGTAGACCCTTTTTGTCCGATTGCCACATAAATACAATATACAGGCTCGCCTTTTTCGTAAAATTCTTTTTGATTTAAAATAGTATCAATTGCAATTGCTGTTTTACCAGTTTGACGGTCGCCAATAATAAGCTCACGTTGTCCTCTACCAATTGGAATCATAGAGTCTATTGCTTTAATACCAGTTTGTAGTGGCTCGTTTACAGGTTGTCTGTAAATTACACCCGGAGCTTTACGCTCTAGCGGCATTTCGAACAATTCGCCTTCGATTGGTCCTTTGCCGTCTATTGCTTCGCCAAGAGTATTAATAACTCTACCTAAAAGACCTTCACCTACGTTAATAGATGCAATTATGTTTAGTCTTTTTACAGTATCTCCTTCTTTAATCTCGTCTGAAGATCCAAGTAATACTGCACCAACGTTATCTTCTTCAAGATTTAGCACAATACCTTTTACTCCGTTAGCAAACTCAATCATTTCGTTAGATTGTACGTTTGATAATCCGTAAATACGAGCAATACCGTCACCAACTTGTAGTACGGTACCAACTTCTTGTAATTCAGCTTCGGTTTTAATACCTTCTAATTGCTGTTTTAATATTTCAGATACTTCTGCAGGTTTTATTTCAGCCATAATATAATATTATCTGATTTTAATTTAATGATGTTGTTAATTCTCTTCTAAATTTCTCTAATTTGCTAGAAACGCTTGCGTCTACTTGTTGATCTTCTATTCTAAGAATAAAGCCTCCAATAATATCAGGATTTACAGTTTCGGTAAGGTCTACGTCTGATTTGTAAACATCCTTAACTAGTTCTGATATATTTTTCTTGGTATGCTCCGATGCTTTTGTAGCAGATGTAAACACAACTTTTTTAATTCCTTTTTCTTTTCTGTATAAATCAAGAAAATTTCTTGAAATACCTTCTAAGTGCATTTCTCTTTTGTTTTTAACTATAAGCTCTATAAAACTTAGGGTTAAATTATTTACTTTTCCATCGAAAGCATTTTTAAAAATTAATTGCTTTTTAGATGTTTTAGTAATTGGGTCGGTAAGAAATAATCTGAATTCTGTTATTTCTTTTATTGTTTTATACACCAAAGTAATATCATTCTTTATTTCTTCTAAGATGTTTTTTTCATTAGATGAAATAAAAAGTGCCTTTGCGTATCTAACAGAAATTTTACTTTGATTCATTTCTTTAATTAAAATTTACGTCTTTTAATAAATCTTCTACTAGCTTCTCTTGTTTGTCGCTATTAGATAATTCTTCGCGCAATATTTTTTCTGATATTTGAATAGAAAATTCTGCAATTTGCTTTTTCATATCGCTAACAGCAGCTTTCTTTTCGCTTTGGATAGTAGCTTTAGCAGCTTCTATAATTTTATTAGCTTCTGTAACGGCTCCAGATTTGGCATCAGAAATAATTTGATATTTCATTTCTTTACCTTCTTTAAGCATTACGTCTCTGTCTGCTCTAGCTTCTGCTAATATTTTTTCGTTGTCTGATTGTAATTTAGACATTTCGTCTCTTGCGTTATCAGCCGCTTTAAGTGCATTATCGATAGATTCTTCTCTATCTTTAAGCATAGCTAATATTGGTTTCCAAGCAAATTTCTTAAGAATAACCATTACAATTGTAAATGCTAAAAGCATCCAAAACAAAAGTCCTATACCGGGAGTTACTAATTCCATTTTTCTTTAGTTTATAAAGTTCTTAAAGTTTAAAGTTCTTAAAGTTTTAAGGTTTATAAAGTAAAATGTTTATAAAGTCTAAAACTATAATATCTTTTTTAATTTAAATAAACCTTGCAACGTAGCCAATCGCTAGTCGTTGCAAGGGATTTTTTTACTTTTTCTTAGATAAAAAGAATAAGTAGACAAACTACGATTGCAAAAAACGCAACACCCTCTACAAGTGCAGCAGCAACAATCATATTTGAACGAATATCGCCCACAGCTTCTGGTTGACGTGCGATAGCTTCTACAGCTCCACCACCAATTCTACTAATACCAAGACCTGCTCCAATAGCAGCTAATCCAGCACCAATACCAGCACCCATTTTTGCGAATGCAGTCATATCTGCTGCAGCTTCTAAAATAATTGATAACATAATTTATAATTTAATTGATTAATAAATACTAATTAATGATGCTCTTCCATTGCCATTCCTATATACAAAGCAGATAATAGTGTAAACACATATGCTTGTATAAATGCAACTAAGAGCTCTAAAACTGTCATAAAAATGACAAATAATACTGATACTACAGAGAATCCGTATCCTGCTGCAACACTCATATTACCAAATATAAATATCAGACTCATAAAACCCATTATAATAATGTGCCCTGCGGTAATATTTGCGAATAACCTAACCATTAATACAAATGGTTTTGTAAATACGCCCATAATTTCTACAACTGGCATTAATGGAATTGGGAATTTTAACCACCAAGGTACTCCAGGTGCGTTAATTATGTGTTTCCAATAATTTTTATTTCCGTTTATTGTTGTTAAAACAAATGTAAATACTGCTAAAACTAAAGTTACGGCAATATTTCCTGTTAGATTTGCTCCACCTGGGAAAAGAGGAATTATACCCAACATATTGTTTATCCATATAAAAAAGAATATGGTTAAAAGGTAAGGCATAAATTTGCCGTATTTTTTCTCGCCTATTGCTGCTTTTGCAACATCGTCTCTAATAAAAAGAATAAAAGGCTCTACTACGTTTTGCATTCCCGATGGTGCTGTACGTGGATTTGCTTTGTATTTTCTTGCAACTGATATAAATACCCACATCATTAATGAAAGGCTCATTAATAGTGATAATACATTTTTTGATATTGAAATATCTATTGGTAGATAAACTTCTCCGTTTTCTGTTTTTTCGGTAATTTTTCCTTTGTTGTCGCCTTCTAACTCTAGTGTAAGACCTTCGTATTCTGCATGACCGTGCTCGAAATTATACGACATAAAAAAGTGTAATCCTGTATGTTCGCTATAAACAATAACTGGCAATGGAATACTTACGTGATGACCATCGTATGTAAGAATGTGCCAATCGTGGCTATCGCCAATATGGTCTAGAATAAATGTTCCAGGATTGAATTCTGCAGTTTCGTGAGAATCGTGATGTTCTGCACCTTCGTTAGTAACTGTATCTTGAGCGTTATGCTCTTCTGAATACGCATTAAAACTAAAAGCTATAATAGCTATGCTTAATAATATTTTTCCTATGCTTTTCATTTATAATGAAAAATTATAATTTTTAACTCGATTTTAAGGCTACAAAAGTAAGTAAAAATATTAAATATAATGTGTTTTTTAAACAAATATTGAAGGGCGTTTTAAACTTCATTAAATCAAGAAATTAGACAGCGCTTTACTCAGCTCTTTTCATTGCTTTTAATATTGAACTTAGCTCAACAATAGTAAATATAATATAATGAATAAAGAATATTATTACGAATGGAATAACGTGCTTGTTTGTTGATATAATTATGTAAACAACCATAAGTATAAGATCCCACTAAACCGTAAGTAAATAACTTATGATTCTATTGTTTTAATAGAATTGAGATTTTATAAATTAATATTCTTTGTATTCCTATCTCCTTTTCTGAAAATATATTTCATTGAAATAAAGAATTGCCTATTATATTTTGTTCCAAAATAATTTGTTTCTGTATAAACACCAAAGTTATCGCTTACAGAACCATAATTAATATAATCATCAAGAATATTTTTTACACCTAAAGCAACTGTAAACTTATTACCTAAAAATCTTCTGTTAATATTAAATGATGAATTAAATCTAGCAAATATATAACCATTATAAGTAAGCTCTTTACCTGTATAATTCAGATAAATAAGAGCTTTGCACTTTCCTAATTTAATGGAACTATTATATTTGAAATAATAGCCAAAACCAGATATATCATTACTATTACTTGTGTTAACAGACAATTCTTTTCGTTCAAAATTATACATATTTATTCTAAAAGAAAGCGACATATTTATACGCTTATTTAACCTGTACCAAATTGAATTATCGAATCCAATAGTTTGTTTATAAAATGCATTTTCGTATTTTGATAATGAAACCATTGTTGTAATAGGGTAAACAATTCTTGATATTTCGTTATCTGATATTGAAACAAATAAATCGGTAGTATAATTAAATTTGGGTTTAGAATAAGAATAATTTAAGTAAACCGAGTAGTAACTAACAGATTTTAGTTTTGAATTGCCCGATGACCAATAATACGAATTATTTTTATAAGTAAAATCGTTTAGTTGATGAAAATATGGTGCTTTTGTGGTTCTAGAAAAAGTTAGTTTTAATTCGTTTGCTTTATTTAATGTGTAATACAAAGAAACAGAGGGGTGTGGTTCTATATAAATTTTATTTATATCTATAACTGTGTCTTTATTATCTAAATTATATCTTAAAAAATAACCATTATAAAATTTAGTCGACAATTTAACACCTGCGTCTATCTTAAATTTAGTCCAGCTTTTCCCGTATCTTAAGTTTATTTCGTGGTTCTGACTATTATGAAAATCAGATTTTGACTGAGGTATATACAGTGTATCAAAAATATAATAATAATCTATGTTCTTATCATTTAACCTTAACGAGGCCGAATACGTAAGCAGCACCCTAGATTTTTCTGATATTTGATAATTATAATGTGCATTAAAGTAAATATTTTTAACTTCACTTTCGGTATTGGCAGAATATCGATGTAAACTATCCGTTAGCGAATAATTAAAAATTGAATAATCTTCAATTGTACTGTAATCAAATAGATTTGCATTCTGTTGGATACTCCCAAAGATGTTTATGTATGTTCCAATAGTATCTAACTCACGTTTAAACGAGAAATTTATTCCATCATAAGTTTGTTCCGAATCTGTATCTGCAAAAATTAAATAACTATTGGATTTCCTATTTAATAATACATCTGTTTCTGTAAATACGTTATTTATCAAATAATTATACTTAAAATTAAAATTACCAACGCCAACATAATATCTTGTTATTTCATTTGGCTCGTAAATTAGCCCAATATAATTGTTTAGTGTTCTGCTTGTAAATTCAGATTCATTACTAGTTTTATGGTCAAAGGGCGAGGTAAAAGAATTTATTGTTTTGTATATATTTGTTTGGCTATTTTCAATTGAATTATTAAAAGAAAAATTATTAAAAAGTGTAAAATTTTTATACTTATAATTAATATTTAAGAAGCTTCTAGAGTAGTTTAGTTTATCAAAATAAGAACTAGTTAATTTAGTTGATATTATTCCGCTTATTCCATCACTTCTAATTCTTTTAAGCTTAATATTTATTATACCTCCTAAACCTGTACCACCAGAGAATATTGCATTGTCAATTAATTCTATTTTTGATATTCTATCAACAGGAATCATCTCTATGTTAGGATAAATATATTCTGCGGGTTGGTCGTTCACAAATATTGATGCACTTGCACCTTTAAATCTTATATTACCATCTTGGTCGACTACTACACCTGGTAATAACCTTATAATATCTAGAATTGAACTTGACGAAGCAATGTCGTCTTTGCTCACACTATAAACAATTCTATCGAATTTTTTATCTACATAGTTTCTAAAGTTATTTATTTCCACTTTACTTAAATTAACTGTATTTTTTTCAATTTCAATATTCCCAAGTTTAATAATATTGTTCTTGTGCTTATTGCTATCAACCAATATTGTTTTTGATGAATACCCAACGCTTGATGTTAAAATTTTAAACAGATACTCTTGATTAGCAGTAATAGAAAAATTCCCATTTAAGTCTGAAATTACTCCACTAATAATAGAGTCTTTGGAATCAACAATAGTAATATTTACAAAAGACTGTGGCTCTTTTTCTTTATTAATTATTCTACCACTAACAGTTATTGATTGCGAAAAAATGTAATTATTTGAGCTAAAAACAAATATAAATAACAGTAATATTAATCGAATATATTTCATCTTAATAAAAGCTTATTTAGCTTAATTCTATTTTGTGTATTTAAAAAAAATAACAGATTAAAAATCAATAACGTTACCAGGATTAATATTTTATAAATCATTAATATTTATTTTTTTTAAGATTATTACTTTATGTAACAATGCTCGGCAATATAATAAATTTGTAATAATTACCTTAATATCATTACTATATCTTTATGCTACATAACACATTATTTAAAAGTAATTGAATACATATATTTATCATCAGAATATATATCATACTTGCCTTTATATAACAGCAAATAATTGTCTACTTTCTTATTAATATACAATATATCTGCTGGTGTAGATTG
>DAOVTE010000135.1 GCA_030627705.1 Bacteroidales bacterium | reverse complement strand
CAAAAGTCAAACCTGTACGACTATAGCTATATGTTCCCATAGCGGAGCCAACTCCGGAGATAAATGCTCCTTCATCTGTTACTGATTCTTGACATGCGAGCATAGATCGCTGTTCATCCATGTAAGCCCCACCTTGTGCTGTCATGGTATATGACACATCAACAGATGTTACAAACCATGATCCAGTAGGCAAAGTAACAACTAATGGATTTGCGGCTCCATTACACGTTGAGCTATACGAGTTACGGTTTACGGAAATATTCCCCGTTGTATATGTTGCCGATATACTTTGTGCTATTGCAGATACTGAAACTACAAAAGCGATTAATAAAATTAGTAATTTTCTCATAAGTAATTTTTTGTTAATTTAGATTAATGAAAGATTAATATATAAAACAGACGCCTATTTAATAAAATAGTTGCTTGTTTTAGTGGGTAAATGTAATAATGATATATTTCATGAACAAGAAAAAAACTAAATATTGTTACACAAGCTCATAATTTAAGTTGTATTTTAATTTTATATATTACATATTAGCTTATGTAACATTGTATGGTTTTAGACTTTTTTTGTGTTCTTTGTTCAAAAAAAAAATCTAAACACAAATTAAATGTTGCTTAACATTTATTAAATATTATACATAGTTGCATAAATAAAGTATGAGTTTGCCATATAAAAACACGGTTCTTACAAATTATTATTATTGTATTAATCGACCTTTACCTCTTTTAAGTTAAGAAACATAAATTACACTTAATTTTATTATATTGTTTTTAACTACATTTGATGCAAATTTTAATACAATTACATATTATGACAAATGCAATTTTCAATCATAGATCTATACGAAAATACAAATCGGATAAAATAGATGACAAAATATTAAACGAAATATTATTAGCAGGAACAAGGGCTTCTACAACTGGTAATATGCAAGTATATAGCATTATTGCAACAAAAAATCAAGAAATAAAAGATAAACTTTGGGAATCGCATTTTAAGCAAGATATGGTTAAGCAAGCTCCAGTTGTTCTAACTTTTTGTGCAGATTTTAATAGGTTTAATAAGTGGTGCGAGAATAGAGAAGCAAAACCAGGATATGATAATTTTTTATCGTTCTACACCGCAAGCATTGACGCTCTATTAGCTGCACAAAACGTTGCTGTTGCTGCTGTAGATAAAGGTTTAGGTATTTGCTATTTAGGTACAACTACATATATGGCTTCCTCTATTATTGATATTTTGAAGCTACCAAATGGAGTTGTTCCTGTTACTACTTTAGTTATTGGTTACGCAGATGAGAATCCTGATTTAACAGACAGATTGCCTTTAGATGGTATTTTACACTACGATACTTATAAAGATTATAGTAATAATGATATTGACAAGATTTATAGTGAAAAAGAAAGTCTTAAACAAACTATAGACTTGCTTAAAGAAAATAACAAAAAAACACTTGCTCAGGTTTTTACTGATAATAGATACAAAAAAGAAGATAATATAACCTTCTCGAACCTGTTTTTAGAGGTAATTAAAAAACAAGGGTTTATGAATAACTAAAATTAATGGAATTATTATTTACCTGACAGGTTTAAACCTGTCAGGTTTTTTTTATTTATTTTTAAACAAATCTTTTTCTTTTATAATAATTAATTTGCCGTATTTTTCTAGGTCTTTAATATCTATTTTTTTCTTATCGCTTACTATAATAGTTACAATTGGTTTATCTTTTAAATTCTCTTTATAGAATTGTGAAATATCATTGTAAGATAATTCCTTGTATATGGAAGCATTTTGTATTAAAGGATATTCATTATAACCTTGAAGTTCCCATTCAGCAACTTTTAAACTTAAATTTCTAAAATGAGGTTGATTTGTAAGCTCATATTGAGTTAAGTAAGATCTAATCATTGGCATTCTTTCTTTTTTATTAGGCATATTTCTTATTAGGGAATTAAAAACATCCATTGCTTCTAATGTTTTATCTGCTTGAGTTCCCACGTAACCAACAAAGTTAATATTTTGTTCACTTTTTTTAGGAATAGAGAATTTTGCTCCAGCAGAATATGCAAGCGAACGATACTCACGAACTTCTTGTAAAACTAATCCAGAAAATCCTCCTCCAAAATACATATTAAAAGCATCTATGTATGGTTTATCATTTTTATTAAATGACTTCCCATTTGCGAAAAAATAAATTTTACTTTGTCTTGCTTTTTTCTTATGAACAAAAAATACAGTGTTCTCAGTATATTTCTCTGTTGCCATATCTATTGGCGACGTAGATTTCATTCTATCTAAATTTAGTTTATATAATGAAACTGACTCTTTAGACATTTTATTTTCTTGTTCAATTCCTGTAATATGAACTTCGACATAGTATAAATTTATTGCATCTGTATAAATTTTCATTAAATCGTTTGCTTGCAGCTCTTTAAGTTCTTTCATTGTAAGCCTATCTAAGAATCTAGATTTTTCCTTATACCTAACATAAGAAAATAATGCATCAGCAATATTATCAGTCTCTGAATTTTCTAATTTTCTTTCTGCTTTTACCTCGCTTACAATATTTTTTATTTTGTTTTGTTCAAGTACTGGGTTATATAATAAATCTGTAAATAACAATAATGCTTCGTTATAATTACCCTCCATACCTTCTAAAGTTGCATATACAAAGCTATCATCGCTATAGAAGCTGTATCTACACCCAAGCAAACTAAATTGCTTTTTAATATCGATTAGAGATAATTTCTCTGTACCAGCGTAATTCATCATTCTTACAGCATATTTTAACATTGGAATTTCATACTCTCCTATACCAAATTTTATTTTAATACTAAAAATATCATTCAGTTTATTGTGTGTAAAGAATAATTCACCACCATGATGTAATTGTCTAGGTAAAGCTTTAAAAATCAAAGGTTCTTTATTGAGATCTTGAGCTTCTATTCTTTCTATTCCTTCTATTTTTCTAGAGTAAATAGACTTTGCATTAGTGTTAACTTTAAGCGGCTCAAAATTTGGCTTATCAATTTTATCTTTTTTTGCTGAACCTATCTTAGAATGAAACGCCAAAAAATTATCACCATAATACTTATTTGCGGCTGCTAAAACATCAGTTTTATTAATATTATTAATAGCTGACGAAAGTTCATTTATATATTCAGCACGTTTACCTTGCGAGAAGATATCTAGTAATAACTTTGCTTTTTTCTCATTAGATTCCAACGATAATTGCAAATCTATATAAAGCTCTTTTTTTATTGTTTCTATCAAATTTTCGTCGAACTCTCCTTTTCTTAATTCTATAATTTCTTCTAAAACTAATTGTTCGCCATCTTTTAAATTTTGACCAATAATTTTAGGAACGAACAATACAAGATTTGCACCATAATCTATATAAGGCATAGAAATAACTTGTGCTGCCATTATTTTATTATCTAAAACAAGCTTATCTAACAATCCTGTTTGACTTTCGTTTGTTAATATTCTATTACAAATATCAATAGCCATCTCTTCTTCATTACCTGCTCCTGGAGTTCTATAGCCTATAAGTCCAATACCGATGGGACTCATTTTAACTTTTGCAAACTCGCGTCCAACAAAATCTTTTTCTTGATAGATTACTTTTTCATTTGGATTACCTCTTTCTAACTTACCAAACGCCTCCATTATTTCAGGAATAATCTCATCTGATTTAAAGTCTCCAACTAGTACCAATGCCATATTGCTAGCTACATAATAAGTCTTAAAAAAATCATACATTTTTGTAAGAGACGGATTTTTCAAATCTTCGGTTGTACCAATTAGCGTTTGCTGCCCATAAGGGTGATTCTTAAAGAAATTACGATTAAATTCTTCTATTAATGGCGATATAAACATCTCTGAGTACATATTTTTTTCTTCGTAAACGACCTCTAGTTCAGCTTGAAACGAGCGAAAGACAGGATTAATAAATCTATGTGAATATAAATTTATCCATTTATGAATTTGGTTTGATGGAAAAGCATTATAGAAAACTGTATGATCGGGTCCAGTACCAGCATTAAGCTTAGTCCCCCCCATACTTTTTACAATATTACTAAATTCGTTAGGGATAGCATATTTTGCTGCTTCTAAAGACTCTTTATTAATTTTTACCTGTACTTTTTTTCTAGCCTCTGGGTCGGTAGTTAATCCTAATTCATCGTAAAGCTCAAATATTCTATCGATATGTGGTTTTTCTCTCTGCCAATTTGTTGTGCCTAGTGTTTGTGTTCCTTTAAATAGCATGTGTTCTTGATAATGTGCCATCCCAGTAGCATCTTTTGGGTCGTCTTTACCTCCTGCCTTCACTATAACAGCACCAAAAACTTCTGGTTTAGAATCGTCTTCGCATAAATAAACGGTTAAGCCATTTTTTAGAATAATGGTTTGCACTTTTATACTTTGTGAAAAAAGACTGAATGTGCTTATGAATAGCACTAATGTTATGAAATATTTTAATTTGTTCATTCTATTTATATTTTGAGTTTTGATTGTAAGAAAAAAATCTGGTTACAAACTTACAATTATTATTAAATAAGAGATTATACTTGGGTTAAAAATTCAATTAGTTTTTTTACTGCTTTTGCCCTATGGCTAATTTTATTTTTCTCTGATAATGGCATTTCCGCAAACGTTATATCATAATCATTTGGCACAAAAATAGGATCGTAACCAAAACCATCAACACCTTTTTCCTTTGAAATTATCTTGCCATCTACTCTACCTTCAAAAAAATATTTCTTATTATTAATTATTAAACAAATAACGGTTTTAAAATGTGCATTTCTATTTTTAAGACCATCTAATTTTGTTAAAACTTTATTGATGTTTGCTTGGGCATTTCCGTCTTTGCCTGCATACCTAGCAGAGTATACACCCGGTTCGCCATTTAATGATTCTATAAATAATCCTGTGTCGTCTGCAAAGCAATCGTTACCAAAATTATTTTTTACAAAATCTGCTTTTTGTTCAGAGTTTCCCTCTAATGTATTTTGTGTTTCAGGAATATCATCAAAACAATTTATGTCTTTTAAACTTAATATTGAAATACTCTCTGGCAATAAAGTTTGTATTTCTTTTACTTTATTACTATTGTTTGTTGCAAAAACTAAATTCATTTAATATGTAGTTGAAGGTTATAAATTAGAAAGTGAAAATTAATAAATAATAAATTTCTTAGTCTGAGTATCTTCCATAAATTTAACGCTTACAGAATAATTACCCTTTGCTAAATTATTTAACAAAAAATTAAATTTATTATATCCTTTTTTTGATAGCTCTGTATATTCCTTAACTTTTTCACCTTTAGAGTTAATTATTGTAATTACTACATTCTCGCTAGAAGGCGAGATAAAATGAAAATACACACTCCCACTCGCAGGATTTGGATATGGTTGAAGCAAGTTAAATATATTATTTACTGATAGACATTCCTCGTTATTATCCATATTTTTATCTGAATAAATATCAAAAATAGGATTTGCCGTAATACAAATAAATTCTGGTGTTTGATTCTCTGATAATTCGTAAATAGATGTAAACTTATATTCTAATATCTCGCCAGAAAATAATGTCCCTTCCCATATTTCTTTAATAGTAGATCCGTTATCTAAATTAAGAAATAATTCGATTTTATTAACTGGCAGAGTTCCAAAATTAATAAGCTTAGTAGATAATGACATTGATTTGTTATCAATATCTAAATTAGACGAAAATACTGCTAAATCGATAACAGGAATAACTGCTTTTATAAATTTATGTGTTGAATCTTTACAGCCAAATTCGGTTTCTTGAATTAAAGTAACTTTATATAATCCACTATCTTCGTATGTATGATTAATTAAACTATCGAACTCGAAATTATTATCACCTAAATTCCATATAAAGCTTGTGCTTTTTTCTATTGCTGAGAATTCAATATATAAAGGTGCAACACCTATTTCTGTAGAAGTATTAAAATCTACCGTTGGCAATGGATTTACTGTTAGATATTTAGATATTGAACTATCGCAACCAACATCTGTAACAACCATTAAATTTACTGAAATATTTCCTGAATTTTCGAATAATACATCTACATTTTGGTTCTGGCTAGAAAAAACTGTATCTATCTTCCATAGCCAACTTACAATATTGTTATCTGATGTACTAATATCAGTAAAACTAGTTAAATTATCTACACAAATATTACCTACACTGAAATCAACAAATGGATTTGAATATATTAATATATCTTTCGTTATTGTACTTGAACACCCATTATTAAGTTTAGCGCTTAAACTAACTTGGTATGTTGTATCGTTATTAAAAATAATTGTTGGATTTACGAATATTGATGAATCTCCATTTCCAAAGTCCCAAATTTGAGAAATAATCGTCCAAATTCCCTCATCAGAAGTCAAATTATAAAATGAAGTTAATTTTCCAACACAAGTATTAGATACTGTAAAATCTGGATGTGGTGATTGCTTGATAAAAAGATTTTTTGTTATAGAATCTACACAATTATTTATTGATGTGGTTCGTAATGTTACAGAGAAATTGCCTGATGTATCGAAAACGGTTGTGGTATTTGTATCTGTAGATGTAAAACCATTTTCAAAATTCCAAAGCCACAAAACAATTGTGTCGTTAATTATTGTAGAATTATCTTCGAAATACAGATTGTTACCTGAACATAAATTTGAAAAATTAAAGTCAGGTATAGGCAAAGGATAAACCTTAATATTCTTAACTATTGTGTTTGAACAAGAACTATCTGTTGTAACTGTTAGTGATATTTGATAATTTCCTGTATCTGCAAATTGCAATTGTGGATTCTGAGAAATACTTGTATTACCATTTGCAAAATCCCAGTTCCAAGAAACGATACTAGAACCGTCTGTTGTAAAAGATGTATCAGTAAATATAGTATTGTCGTTTAAGCAAGTATTAACATAATAGAAGCCTGTAGTTGGTGCCTGTCCATTAATTTGTATATTTATAGTATCAATAGCTACACAACCTAATGTATCTGTAACAGTTACGCTATAATTATTAGGGTTATTTATTATTATAAAATCAGAACTATCTAGATTTGACCAATTATAACTTACAGTTTCGTTATTTCCTGTTTGTAAATAAAGCGCTTGTCCAGCACAAAAAGTTGTGTCGTTACCCAATGTTGTTGTAATTGGATAGTTGTTTATTTGAATATTTATTGTATCTGAATTATAAATACACCCTAATGTATCTGTAATCTGCACATAATAATCCCCTTGCGAAAATATAGGTAAGATAGAATCTATAGAATTATCTTGCCATAAATATGTATAGTTTGTATTTGATAAATTTGTTTCCCATAAGATTGTATCTCCGTAGCAAATTAATGTATCTTTTAACTGAAATGGCTCAGGATAATAAACAATTAATGAGTCTGAACTTTGGAAACCAAAAATATCAGTTACTGTAACTGCGTATTGTCCACCTTGGTTAACCGTTATGGTTTGCGTTGTATCGCCAGTGTTCCACAAATAATCTGTGAATCTTGCTCCTGCGTCTATTGTTGTGTCGCAGAAACTGTAGGGAATATTTATGTTGTATCCTAGGTTTGCTGGGGGGGCGTATTTGTAGCGGAGATAATCGTGTATAATAGTTCTTAGGGAATCAGGAATTGAGTCTTTTATTACAATAACTTCTGCTATATCTATATTGCAACTATTTCCGCCACTTGCTAGGCTTCCTATTGTTAGACCAGTTGTTGATTGTAAACCATTATTACCTACAGCATCAAGGTTATTGTTAATATACAATTTAGATATTGGGCTATTAAATTGAAAATTAAAAATATAATAATTATTGGATATTAGAATTTCTTGACCAGTTAAATACGAACCAGCATATATATAAGTCTTGCTTAATGAAAACCTACCAAATTGTTGAATAAATGCCCCTCCATCAAATATATCTCCTGCAATTAAATGAGGATGTGTAAAAAAGAAATAATTAATAGGCTGCGACACTACAACTGTATCAGTAAATTTTAAATAATCGTTAATGCCATCAAATGCAACAGTATTATGATTATTTAAACTATCTACGTTTTTTCTTAATTTAGGCATCTTCATGCTATTTGATTGAAGTAGATTTAAACTACTTTTACTACTATCAGCCCATGTATCAAT
>DAOVTE010000174.1 GCA_030627705.1 Bacteroidales bacterium | reverse complement strand
TAGATTCTATATTTTCTAAGGTGTTTTTATAATCTTTATATGCATCAATAATTGTCTCTAAAGCTTTATATTCCTTTTTTAATGCTATATATCTCTTCATATCAGAAATAATATCTGGATCTGTAATTAAATTAGAAACTTCTATAAATCTATCGTGAACTCCTTGTAGTTTATTTAATATTAAATTTTTTCCCATTTTTTGTGTTAAATCAAGATTTACTTATTAATTCTAATTCAAGGAGTAAAAACTATCTTGTCAAATTAATCCCCCTTACCCCCTTTTTAAGGGGGAATTTAAAATTCTAATTCACATTAATAAATAAATTCTCCGTATTTAGATTTAATTGTTAGTTTTTTTCCTTTGTTAGTCTCGCAATACCCAACAATTTGCGCTTCTACATTATATTTATTTGATATCTCAATAATATCATCTGCTATTTCTTTAGGCACGTATATTTCGAATCTATGTCCCATATTAAAAACCTTATACATTTCTTGCCAAGGTGTTTTAGACTCTTCTTGTATAAGTTTAAAAAGTGGTGGAATATCAAACATATTGTTTTTAATAATATGTAAATTATCAACAAAATTTAGAACTTTTGTTTGTGCTCCTCCAGAGCAATGGATCATTCCGTGTATTTTATCTCTGTAGTTATTAAGAATATCCTTAATTATTGGTGCATAAGTTCTTGTTGGCGACAAAACAAGTTTACCTATATCTATACCTAAATCTCTATGTTTATCGGTAAGCCTTTTACTTCCTGAATACACTAAATCAGAAGGTATTGAGTTATCGAAACTTTCCGGATATTTATCGGCAATGTATTTGCTAAAAACATCGTGTCTTGCAGAAGTTAATCCATTGCTACCCATACCGGCGTTGTATTCTGTTTCGTATGTTGCTTTTCCGAAAGATGATAATCCTATAATTACATCGCCATCTGCAATTTTTTCGTTTGTAATTACATCTTCTCGTTTCATTCTGGCAGTAACAGTAGAATCTACAATTATTGTTCTAACTAAGTCGCCAACATCCGCTGTTTCGCCACCTGTAGAAAAAATATTTACATCAAGGCTTCTTAGTTCTTCTAAGAATGATTCTGTACCGTTAATTATTTCTGATATTACTTCGCCTGGTATTAGGTTCTTATTTCTTCCGATTGTTGATGAAACTAGAATATTATCAGTAGCGCCTACACATAATAAATCGTCAAGATTCATTACAATGGCATCAATTGCAATATCTTTCCATACAGTTATATCACCTGTTTCTTTCCAATATAAATATGCTAATGATGATTTTGTACCAGCACCATCAGCATGCATAATATTGCAATAGGTTTTATCACCAGCAATAATATCAGGAATAATCTTACAAAATGCATTTGGAAATAATCCTTTATCGATATTTTTTATTGCATTGTGCACATCTTCTTTAGATGCAGAAACGCCTCGTTGACTATATCTTAAATTATCTGTCATATTTTTATTTATACAAAAAACGTTCTGCTAAGCAGAACGTTTTTAATAATACTTGTCTTTAATCTAGTTGCCTAAATCATTTGGTGTAGTTCCTTTTGGAATATAATTAGTAGAAAGAACCTTAAATTCTGTACGCCTATTTATTTGATGTGCAATTTCTTGTTCTTCTACAGTTGAGAGTTTTTTAATGAATTCTTCGTCAAGCGTTTTACCCATAGGTAAGAACCTATATCTTTCAGATTGTTTTTTGTTAATTATTTTTGGCATTTCCTCTCCATAACCTCTAGGACTTAATCTATCTGCAGAAATTTCTTTCGAAATTAAATAATCTACAACTGATTGTGCTCTTTTTTGTGACAGTGCAAGGTTACTTTCGTTACTAGATCTAAAATCTGTATGCGAACGAAGTTCAATTGTAATACTAGGGTTATCGTTTAATGTATTAACTAAAATATCTAGAGAAACCATAGATTCTGGACGCAAACTCCATTTTGCATAATCGTAAAGAATATTTGGTAATTCAACAGTTATATCTGTAGATGCCATATATATATCTACTTTAAAAGTTTTATCTACTTCTATACCTTTAGTAGAAGCACTACCATTACCTTTTAAATATTTAACCAATGATGTTTGTAATTGATAATCTGTATTTGGGTTAAGCTTAAATTTATATGATCCATCAAGTTCTGAAAGAAGTTCTTCGGTAGATCCATCGCTACCCTTAAGTACTACTTTTGCTCCTTGTAATGGACTTTCTGTTTTTTCATCTAATACAATACCAGAAACAATAAATTCAACAGGAGGAAGATAGAATTCGAAAATATCGTCACCACCTTTACCACCTCTTCTACTAGAAGTAAAAAATCCTCTTTCAGCAGAACCTTCATATATAATTCCAAAATCATCAGAAGAAGAGTTTATAGGATATTTTAGGTTCATCAATGTATACTTACCGGTTTCTTGTTTCTCAGCCATAAAAATATCTAAGCCTCCCATACCTGGGTGATAATCAGAAGAGAAAAATAACTTTCCATCTTTTCTCATATATGGAAACACTTCGTTTCCTGGAGTGTTAATTTCTGGTCCTAAGTTAATAGGTTCTCCAAAAGGTTGATTTTTCTTTACTCTTTTAAGCATCCATATATCTTTTCCGCCATATCCGCCTTGCATACTTGCAGTAAAATATAGAGTTAATTCGTCTTGAGAAATTGCAGGGTGAGCAACATTAATACTATCACCAGCACCATCAACATCTATTAAAATTGGTTCTCCCCAGCCAACACCTTTTTTTGCTGCGTAATAAACTTTACAACCAATATTTCTGTTTTTTTCTACTTTACATCTAGTAAAATAAAGTGTACTTCCTTTTAGGTTAAGTGAAGACGCTCCCTCATCGTGTGGTGTATTAACCGTTTCGCCTGGCACAACAACTGGCTCGCTCCATTTTCCTTTTCTGTCTTTAGTTGTTTGCCATAAATCTGTAAAACCTGCTCCAGTAATATTACTTTTAGTATCACCTGATGAACCTGATCTATTAGATGAGAAATATAAAATCTTAAAATCTTTTTTTGCATAAACTGGTGAAAAATCTCCGTTTCTAGAATTAAAGAATGCCATATTATCTACATTATATCTTGTAGGTTTAGATTTCCATTTTGCAGAAAGTTCACAAGATTTTACTCCCAACTCTCCCCTTGGGTCTTCAGGTACAATCTTTTTATATTTTTTATATTCTATTATTGCTTCATCGAATTTATTATTTTTTTTCTTTGCATCTGCATAAAAAAGCACTGTTTCTGGATCTGGATATTTCACCATTATTGCTTTCTTAAACCATAGCTCTGCTGATTTTGGTTTATCTAAGTTCTTATAACATAAGGCTGTATTATAAATAATCTTAGCTTTTCTTGAGTTATTTGTCTCTTCGGAGTACGCTTTTCTAAACAAATCAATAGCGGTTGCAAACTCACCATTATAGAATGCATAGTTAGCCTTTTTTTCTGATTTAGTTTGGCTTACAGATACATTAGAGAATGACACTGTTACAAGAAGTACAATTAATAGTTTTATAACTTTCATAGTAAATAAATTTTCTAAGTTTTAACAATCTTGTAAAAATAACTATTTTTTTGTTCAAAAAAAATTATGGTTGTATAAAAGTTTAATCTATAATTCATCAAATAATTATTTTCCTCCTAAAAAAAATAAAAATAGTGAAAACAAAACTGTATTCACCAATTAATAATAGTAAAACTCTTCTGGCGATCTTTTAGAAATTGGAATAATAAATCCAACCTTAATAGAGTGTAATAAATCTATACGCTTTTGGGTGTCTTGACTTCTTAAATCGTAGTCGAAATCTCTGCGAGATTGTGTGAATGCTTGTGTAAATTCAAATCCTGCAAATGCATTAAATAATTTATTTTCACTAATGTATATATACCCTACAAACTCACTTATTGCATACCCATTAGTTAATCTATCATATCCTTTTTTATAGTCGTTAATAATACCAGGAACATTATTACCTTCATTATCTATTCTAATTCTATGCTGAAGCATTCCGGCACCAAACAACACCATTAATCCAGAGCTTTTATTATTTGAAATGGTGGACGAAGAAAATATTTTTCCAAATTTAATATCGGCATAAAAACCACGCTCTGTTAATACTATATTTGCATATTCGCCATTTCTGTTTATTATTTCTCCTGATTCTGTTCTTAAACTATCTAAAATTCCATAAGCTGTTGATTTTAATGCATTACCAAATTTATAATCCCAAGATGCTCCAAATAAAAAATTATTTTTTGTTTTGTATAATACTCCCAATCCAACAGAAGAATTCAAGCCAAATCTTTCTTTCAAATCACCACCTGGTAATTGTGCAGAAGCACTTGCGAAAGCTACAAACAACGGTTTTTTATCTTTCGTAAGTTCTTGCGAATTTACATTTACAAAAGCCAAGGAAACTAATAAAGTTAAAATAATTATTTTTATCATTAATTGGTATAATTTAGGTTTACAATATTAGTATTTTAGTTTTAATACATCGTAAGTTTACAAGAAAATATTAATGTTATTGACAATTAATATTGCAAACAATAAAATAACACTTATTCATTCTCACAATTAATAGAGTACCTAGAATAAATATAAGTAAGTAACATTACGAAAAGTATTGTTAATATTCCTAGTGCAGCGTTATAATAAACAGGTGCAGTAAGTGCAATTCTCAATAAAATTGTAGCAATAGCAAATCCTGAATTTCTGAATAAAACTACATAAGAGAAGCTATACCTTAAGGCTACTAATACAACTAAAATATCTGTAAAAACAAGAACTGTGTAAAATGTCGCAAAAAACTTAAATGTAAATTCATGATTTAAAAACAATTTAATATCAAGCACGGCCAAGTATGTAAAAATCACAAGTAAACCTAATGATATTAGTTTCTTAAAAGAAATGAAATTTGTTTTTTCTATGTCACTTTTTGTAATATCTCTGTGTTTTTGTAATGACTTAATTATTAAGATTCCTCCAAAAATTAAGACTGCACCAAAAGCATCTGAAACCATATGGTAAACGTTCTCCGATATATTATCCCAAATAATTGGTTCTTCGAAATATTTAAACTCTTTAAAAGCATTTCTTAATAGAATTAACGAAATAATTTCGAACTGTTTAATTAATGAACCCGCAAATGATTTTGGCAGAACAAGCACTAAACCAATAACTTCGAAAAAAAGCAATAATATAAATGCTATTTCAACAGCAATAAAATGATTATCAGAAAAGTATTTAGAAATACCATTTGGCAAAAAATTATAATTATTTAACTCTACCATTGCCAAGGACACTAGAAAACTAACAACTATTATCGTTCCTAGCCAACGCAGATTAAATCTACTCTCCCAATATTTTTCTAAATTATCAAATAAAAAATTAGATAGTTTGAGAAATTTTATTGTATTCATAATTATATATTTAGTACAATATTACAAAACTTTTATTCTAAAAAATAAAAAATACCTACAAATAGGTATTGTACTACCTTAATGAATTAATTAATTTTGTTTATTATTAAAAAACTATGATAGTAAACGAAAACTCTAAAATATCTGAATTAATTGATGCTAAAGCTGAAGCTATTGATGCTATAGCGTCTGTTAATAAGAATTTTCTTAAATTAAAGAACCCTCTTCTCAGAAAGATGCTAGCAGCAAGAGTTTCCGTACGTGATGCATCAAGAATAGGAAATACAAATGTTTGCACATTATTAGATAAGCTAGAAGAAATTGGTTTTACAGTTGAATATCCTAATTGCGAACGAAAAATGAATAAAAATTTAAACAATAATAAAATGACTAACGAAAATGTTATAGAATTAGATGTTAGACCAATATTAGCAGGTGGGGTAGATCCATTTAATGCTATTATGGAAAAACTTAATGAAATGGACGACGCAAAAACCTTACAAGTAATAAACACTTTTGAACCAGTTCCGTTATTAAATATTCTAAAAAAGAAAGGCTACGAATATAAAGTAGAGCGTCCGGTAGATGGAGAAGTTCACACATTCTTAACTAGAAATATAGAAAATAAAGAAGATATCTCGGAAGTAAAAGAATCTGATATTGAACTTTCTTACGAAGATATAGAGCGTAAATACGAAGGAAAAAGTACTGAAATTAATGTACGTGATTTAGAAATGCCAATGCCAATGGTTACAATTCTAGAAGCATTAGAAAAAATAGAAATAGGAAGCGCTTTGTTTGTACATCATAAAAAATTACCACAGTATTTAATTCCAGAATTAGAAAATAGAAATTTTG
>DAOVTE010000047.1 GCA_030627705.1 Bacteroidales bacterium | reverse complement strand
CACTAACAGAAGTGCTAATTGTAGGATTTACAGTCATTGTAATATTATTTGAATTTGCTGAAGCAGAGCTCACGCAAGACAATGAAGAAGTCATTTGGCAAGAAACAATATCACCATTTGCTAAATTTGTATTATCATAAATTGCAGCATTCGTTCCAACCGGATTAGAATTTAAATACCATTGATAAATTGGTGTTCCTCCATTTGTTGGATTTGCAGTAAATCTTACGCTATCTGCATTACAAATATTATTTACTGATTCTACAATACTAACAGAAGTACTAAGAATAGGATTTACAGTCATAATAATATTGTTTGAATTTGCTGTTGCAGAATTCACGCAAGACAATGAAGAAGTCATTTGGCAAGAAACAATATCACCATTTGATAAACTTGTATTATCATATATTGCAGCATTCGTTCCAACCGGATTAGAATTTAAATACCATTGGTAAATTGGTGTTCCACCGTTTGATGGTGTTGCAGTAAAACTCACATTATCTCCATCGCAAATATTATTTACAGATTCTATTATATTAACAGAAGTACTAAGAATAGGATTAACAGTCATTGTAATATTATTTGAATTTACTGAGGCAGAATTTACGCAAGAAAGAGAAGAAATCATTTCACAAGAAACAATATCACCGTTTGCTAAACTTGTAATATCATATATTGCAGCATTTGTACCAACAGGATTGGAATTTAAATACCATTGATAAACTGGTGACCCTCCATTTGTAGGATTTGCAGTAAACCTTACGCTATCTCCATCGCAAATATTATTTACAGATTCTATAATACTAACAGAAGTGCTAAGAATAGGATTTACAGTCATAATAATATTATTTGAACTTGCAGACGCAGAATTCACACAAGACAATGAAGAAATCATTTCACAAGAAACAATATCACCATTTGCTAAACTTGTATTATCATATATTGCAGCATTTGTTCCAACAGGGTTAGAATTTAAATACCATTGGTAAATTGGTGCTCCTCCGTTTGTAGGGTTTGCAGTAAAACTTACATTATCTCCATCGCAAATATTATTTACAGATTCTACAATACTAACAGAAGTACTAAGAATAGGGTTTACAATCATTGTTATATCATTTGAGCTTGCTGTTGCAGGGCTTGGGCAAGAGAGGGAAGAAGTCATTTCACAAGAAACAATATCACCATTTGCCAAACTTGTATTACTATAAATAGCAGTATTTGTGCCAACAGGATTAGAATTTAAATACCATTGATAAATAGGAGTTCCCCCATTTGTAGGAGTTGCAGTAAAACTCACATTATCTCCATCACAAATATTATTTACAGATTCTACGATACCAACAGATGTGTTATTTGTAGGATTTACAATCATTGTAATATTATTCGAGTTTACAATTGCAGGATTAGGGCAAGCTACAGAGGATGTCATTTCACAAGAAACTACATCGCTATTTGCTAAAGTAGAATTATTGTAAATAGACGAGTTATTTCCAACGGGACTAGAATTTAAGTACCATTGATAATCGGGTGTAGCACCACCATTCACAGGATTTGTAGTAAATGTAGTATTTTCGCCAAAACATATATTATTTGCCGATTCTGTAATACTAACTGAAGGGTTAAGGATTTGATTAACAGTTATTGTAATATTATTTGATGTCGCAGTTGTAGGATTTGAACAACTTAACATAGAAATCATTGTGCAATATACTACATCACCATTTATTAAAGAGGAGTTAGTGTAGTTTGCAGAATTAGCCCCAACAGTGTTCCCGTTTAAATACCATTGATAAATTGGTGTTCCACCATTTATTGGTGTTGCTGTAAAAATAACATTGTCACCAACGCAAATGCTACTGTCTGGTACAGAAATGCTTACTTCAGGTACCGTTACAGGATTTATTGTTGCAGTAACAGAAGTTCTACTACTTACACACTCACCTGCAGAAACTTCCCAATCGTAGAAATAATAATAATACGATGGGTTTACACTACTTCCTGTTATAGACAAAACATTTGGTAGGATATATGGGTATGAAGGTCCATTAAAGTTCCTATATACATTAGGACTTCCGCTTAATGCCAATTCAAAATTAGTGCCAGTTGGGACATCCCAATCTAAAATTATTCTGCTTTCGCCATCAGGGAAGTTAGTCGTCATATATTCCAATGTTAGTCCAGTACTGTTACGTAAACTTATAGTTCTGTTTCCTGCACCATTAGCATAAACTTTTACAGACTTTAACTTAAAATCTGTAAATGCATCAAAAACTAAAAATTGAGAATTGGTTGCTGTATAATAACCTCCGCCACCAAATGAATGATTACTAGGATTTGCGTATTGAGATTGCTCCAATTCATGATTCTCTACATAGTAAGTGGTAGTAGAAGGTAATAATGGGGTTACATAATTTACCCCAGTATTTATTAATGATCCTCCACTTGCACTATCGTACCATTCAAGTGATCCAGAGCCAGAAGCAAATAGTAAAACTACACCTGGGCCGCATCTATCACTATCAGTTGTTGTTGGTGACGATGGAAAGACAACGGTAATAAAATTAACTTTTGCAATTGAATCTGAGCCTTGTATATTAGAAGCAACTAGCGAAACAGTATAAGTTCCTCCTGTAGCAAATGTATGTGACGGGTTTTGTAAGGCAGATGTGTTACCATCACCAAAATTCCACTGCCACGATGTAGCTGAACTGGATGATAAATCAGTAAAATTTATATCACCACTACATGAATTTGTAATATCTGAAGTAAAATCTGTTGTAGGAGCTACAATCCCTACACATTGTATATTAGCCTCCCATCCATCGTTTACAACACTGCCATCAGAGTGCCACTCGAAAGTTAAAGCTCCTGATAGATTTGTGGCTGTAACTAGTCCAGGAGAATTTGTTCCACAATATTTCCCGCCAATTTGCGGTGCTGATGTATTTTCTCCATCATAAATTCTTAAATAATCATAATTACAATTTGTTTCGTATTCTATATTAAATACTGTAAAATTAAATTCTAATTTACTACCTGTTGTTGATGGATAAAAAGTCATAATATAATCTTCGTTATTCTGGTAATCAAGATTATCGTGACCCGAATCATAGAAGAATCCATCACATAAGTATTCTGTTCCATTTTCCATTGTATGACTACATAGGTTGTCTATCTCTATGTAATTTATTTTTGTTTCATTATCAGAGCCAAAACTATTAACTACCCCTAAAGAGAACGAGTAATTATCGGCAGCAGTAAAAACAATCTCTGGGTTTTGTGAATTTGCATTTGTGCTGTTAACAAAATTATATGTTGTTGGTATTATTGTCCACGTCCAAGATGTAGGAGAATTTGTAGAATAATCTGATAATTTAATAGTGTCTGTTAAACATCCTTGTGTAATATCTGCTTGAAATTCAGCGATTGGCATTTGTGAAGAAAAAACATCACAAGTAAATAATCCTCTACCATGCGTTCCTACAGCTACAATACTATCAGCACTTCTAATTTGCAACATATCACATCTTACATTTGCTAATCCAGTGGAGGAAGGATCCCAATCAGGGGAAGCAACAGAAATATCTGTTGTTGACCAAATTCCAACTTCGGTTGCTAATAGAACTTCATTATTATTATTTGGATTGTATAAAGCCCAACGTACAGGCATGTCTGGTAAATTACCCTCTTTATTTATCCAGTTTGTACCTCCGTTTTGTGTTTCCCAAACAGAAATAACACCATAATTAGAAAAGGTAACTAATAAATAGTTGTCGTTTAGACCTACTTCTATACACGATAAATTACCTGTTGGTAACGTTCCATTCGGATCTATATTTATTGATATTGGGTTAGTACTTGCATTTGTGACTTTGAGGATTGCTCCTGTTTCTGTTCCTACAAAAAGAGTATTTGCACTATATGGTGAAACTCTTATATGAGAAGCCTCATCACCGTTAAGTCCATATCCTAAAACTGTTTTTGTGCTTGCGCTTATTGTTCCAGATATTCCTGAAACTACGTATAAATTATTAGCATTTCCTGCAGCATACAAAATATTAGTATTATCATCGTAATCAGATGGGTTAATAAATTTACCTGTATTACTAGCTGTAATACTTGAAAAACTATTCCCTCCGTTAATAGATCTTCTCCAGTTATTATAAACATAAGAAGTTATTTGATATGTATCATTGTCTTGATCGATAAAACAATATCCTCCATCTCCACCAGTTACCTCAACTGTAGAATTAATACCAATTGTATTAAATCTGTGCGATCCATTATCTTGCGACCCTGCTAAGAAGTAATTTCCCCCTGCAGTATTTTTTATTGCGCAACTATAAAATTGAGTTACATTATAATCTTTAACCCTATGGTAGAATGAAGGAGTTGCGGAATTTCCAATATCTGAGGAATAATATACTCCTCCATCGCAACCAAAAATTGCTTCGTTACTATTTCCTGGATTAAAGGATATCGCATGTTGATCTGCATGTACTTCATCATAGCAAGCGCCTGTCCAGTATGAAACGCAGTTCCAAGAGTTTCCTGCATCGATAGACTTATGTACATCTATCCCGCCAACTAGTACAGTGTTTGCATTAATTGGATTTACGGATAGAATTAAATCGTACCATGCTTGACCACGTGTAAAATCTTGTGTACCGTAAGCACAAGTTTGCTCCACATAGTTAGGAATAGTTATGTCTGTCCATGATGTTCCTCCATTTACAGATTTTTTAAACCATTCTACGTTAGATCCATTAGATGCAACAGCATATACAATATTTGTATTTGAAGGTGCACAAGCTATCTCTATTCTTTGAGGGAATCCTCCTGTTGGTGTAATATCTACAAAATTATTTCCTCCATCTGTTGATTTGTAAATATATCCTGTTTGATAGATTCTTCCTTTACTTGCAAAAATATCTCCATTTGCAGCAATTTCTATATCTGCAAAAAAACCAGATATTTTATTTGTCCAACTTACACCACCATTATCAGAAATCTTTAAGTTTGTGCTAGTTCCAACAATTATTCTACCTGTAGATGTTACTTTAATCTTCTGTACATAATAAAAATCACTATTGTCGGTACTTGCTAACCTGTTCCATGTTGCTCCACCATCTGTAGTTTTCCATATTCCAGCTCCAGCTCCAGCTCCTGTGCCCCAACCTTCCCCTGTTCCAACGTAGAAGGTATTTGTGTTGCTTGGGTCATAATCTATGCAGCTTACCGCAATATTTGCCCAAAAATCGTTAACTTTTATCCAAGAGCTATTAGCATCAGTTATATTACTGTTAAACCATAGTCCGCCAGTTACACCACCAGCCCATACTTTCTTATACCCATTTGTTGCGTCGTTTGGATCATACATTAATGCCCTAGTTCTTCCTCCAGTATTATTTGGGCCTCGTTCTTCCCAATTTGTATTTGGGATTGCAGTTTTCTGAGATAATTTTTGTTCAGCAATTTTTAAAGCTTGTATTTTTCTTTCATGTGGTACATAACCTAATGTAGGGTCTAATGTCATTAAAAAATCTTGTTGCCAAGCTAAATCTGGTCTATCTTTTTTAGGAATTTCTTTTAACTCTTCTTTAGTAAGGTGGTCAGACTTGTAGTATTCATGATTGTGCAAGAATTTAGCATAAGCATTACGAGAATCTATTTTATTAGATATATTAAAATTATATTTATTAATATTTACTTGAGCAGAAATATTAATTGTTAAAATTGTAGCAGTTAATACCAATATTATTTTTTTCATAAACGTATTGTATTAGGATAGTTATTATTATAACAAGTATAAATATTTATATAAAGATAATAAATAATATTTTATGGTTAAGTTTTGAAACTTTATTTAGAATAAATCTAAATTATGAAATTAATGTTTATTAACAGCTAATATAAGTATGTGAAGATATACATTTGAAAATACTAAAATTATTAATTAAATAAAATAAATAGTTATGGGTGGATTTATATCTTCTTCCATAGGGAAGAAGTTTTTTATGAGCATTACAGGCTTGTTTCTAGTAATGTTTTTGTTGGTGCATTTAACAGCTAATTTGGCTTTGTTACTTGGACCTGATACGTTTAATATTGTATCTCATTTTATGGGAACTAATCCAATAATTCAAATAATGCAACCTGCATTAGCAATAGGATTTATTTTACATATTATTTATGCAACAGTTTTAACACTTCAGAACCAGAAAGCTAGAGGAACTGAAGGATATTCAAAAGTAGTAAACTCTCATCAAAGCAGTTTTGCTTCTAAAAATATGTATATTTTAGGAGGTTTAGTATTGTCTTTTTTAGTTTTGCATATAATAAATTTCTTTTGGAAAATTAAAGTTACTGGTGATCCTTTATTAGCTGATGTAATGATACACGGCGAAGAAATGGAAAATGCTTACGCATTAGTTGCAGGTTTATTTATAGACCCTAATTTAGGATTTATTTATTCTGCTGTTTATGCTATTGCTGCAATTGCCTTAGGGTTACACTTAACTCATGGATTTTGGTCGGCTTTTCAAACAATAGGATTTTCTAATGATGTTTGGAGAAAAAGACTAACAGTAGTAGGATACCTTTTTGCAATGTTAGTTGGCGGAGGGTTTGCGATAATTCCAATATTTTTAATGCTATTCGGCGCAAAATAACTTAAAGAAAATGACAAAATTAAATTCTAAAATACCAGAAGGATTAGTAGCTGAGAAATGGAATAATTACAAAGCTCACCAAAATTTGGTAAATCCTGCAAATAAAAGAAAACTTGATGTAATAATGGTAGGTACTGGCTTAGCTGGTGGAGCTGCAGCCGCAAGTTTAGGCGAACTCGGTTTTAACGTTAAAGTTTTTTGCTATCAAGATTCTCCACGTAGAGCACACTCTATTGCTGCTCAAGGAGGGATTAATGCTGCAAAGAATTATCCTAACGATGGAGATTCAATATACAGATTATTTTATGATACCGTAAAAGGTGGTGATTATAGATCGAGAGAAGCAAATGTTTACCGTTTAGCAGAAGTAGCTAATGATATTATTGATCAATGTGTAGCACAAGGTGTACCTTTTGCACGTGAATATGGTGGATTACTTGATAACCGTTCGTTCGGTGGAGCTCAAGTTTCTCGTACATTCTATGCACGTGGTCAAACAGGACAACAATTACTTTTAGGTGCTTATGGTGCGTTAAATCGTCAGATTGAGGCTAAAACTTGTACCATGTACAATAGAACCGAAATGATGGATTTAGTTGTAGTTGATGGAAAAGCAAGAGGTATTATTACTCGTAATATGATTACAGGTGAGATTGATGCTCATTTTGGACATGCTGTTGTTTTAGCAACAGGTGGTTACGGAAATGTATTCTTTTTATCGACAAATGCAATGGGTTCTAACGGATCTGCAGCTGTTAAGGCGTATCGTAAAGGTGCTATGATGGCAAACCCTTGTTTCGTTCAGATTCATCCAACTTGTATTCCTGTTCACGGCGATTTCCAATCAAAATTAACTTTGATGTCAGAGTCTCTTCGTAACGATGGTCGAATTTGGGTTCCTAAAAATATTGAAGATGCTGTTGCAATTCGCGAAGGTAAAAAGAAGCCTACTGATTTGTCTGCAGACGAAAGAGATTACTACTTAGAGCGTCGTTACCCTGCATTTGGTAACTTAGTGCCTAGAGATGTAGCTTCTCGTGCTGCTAAAGAACGTTGTGATGCTGGTTATGGTGTTGGAACAGGACAAGCAGTTTATTTAGACTTTAAAACAGCTATTGAAAGATTAGGTGAAGACAAAATTCGTGAGCGTTATGGAAACTTATTCCAAATGTACGAGAAGATTGTTGATGATAATCCATACCAAACTCCAATGATGATTTATCCTGCTATTCATTATACAATGGGTGGAACTTGGGTGGATTACGAATTACAGACTACAATTCCTGGTTTATTTTCTGCCGGAGAAGCAAACTTTTCAGATCACGGAGCAAACAGATTAGGAGCTTCTGCATTAATGCAAGGTTTAGCCGATGGTTATTTTGTATTACCTTTTACTGTTCAGAATTATTTAGCCGATGAACTACATACGCCACGTATGAATGTTGACGAGCAAAAAGAATTTATTGAGACTAAAGAAGCGGTTAAAGCCCATGTCGATAAATTAATGAATGTAAACGGTTCTCGTTCTGTAGATTCTATCCACAAACAATTAGGTCACATTATGTGGGAAAATGTTGGAATGGCAAGAAACGAAGCGGGTCTTAAAAAAGCAATTGATGAAATTTCTTCTTTAAGAAAAGAATTCTGGAACGATGTAAAAGTTCCTGGAACAGCAGATTCATTAAATCCTGAATTAGAAAAAGCAAATAGAGTAGCAGACTTCTTAGAATTAGGAGAGTTAATGGCAAGAGATGCTTTACACAGAGAAGAATCTTGTGGAGGTCACTTCCGCGAGGAACACCAAACAGAAGAAGGTGAAGCTATGCGTGATGATAAAGGTTTTACTTATGTTGCAGCTTGGGAATATAAAGGTGCAGATACACCTCCTGAATTACATAAGGAAGATTTAAAGTACGAAGCAATCGAAGTTAAAGTTAGAAATTACAAATAAAAAAGTTGAAAGCTTATAAAGTTGAAAAGTGTAAAATATAATAAATCAACGAAATAATCTTTAACTAATAAAATTTCAAAATTCTTAAGAAATGGATTTAAAAATTAAAGCGTGGCGTCAGAAAAACGCAAATTCTAAAGGTGGATTTGAGAATTACGACGTACAAAATATAACAGAAGACTCTTCATTTTTAGAAATGCTAGATGTTTTAAACGAGCAACTTTTAGGTGAAGGAACAGAACCTATCGCGTTCGACCACGATTGTCGTGAGGGTATTTGTGGAATGTGTTCGTTATTTGTAAATGGACGTGCACACGGACCAGATACAGAAATAACTACATGTCAGTTACATATGCGTAAGTTTAAAGATGGCGATACAATTACAATAGAACCTTGGCGTTCGGGCGGTTTCCCTATTATTAAAGATTTAATGGTAGATAGAACAGCTTACGATAAAATTCTACAAGCTGGAGGGTACGTATCTATAAACACTGGTGGTGTACCAGATGGTAATGCTATTCCTATTGCAAAGATAGACTCTGACGAAGCTATGGATGCTGCTTCTTGTGTTGGTTGTGGTGCTTGTGTTGCCACTTGTAAAAACTCATCGGCTATGTTATTTGTGTCTTCTAAAGTATCTCAATTAGCATTATTACCACAAGGTAAAATTGAGGGTAAACGTAGAGCACAGGCAATGGTTGCAAAAATGGACGAGCTTGGTTTTGGTAATTGTACAAACACTGGTGCTTGCGAAATTGAATGTCCTAAAGGAATTTCAATTGCACATATTGCTAGATTAAATAGAGAATTTTTATTTGCTACTTGCAAAGACTAATTTCACTAATTAAATACGATTTTAGAAAAGGCTGTCAATTTATTTTGATGGTCTTTTTTTATGAAATATATAATTTAAGATGTTTTAAGTAATTAGTTACCTAATTATATTGTAATAGTTGTTATATTTGCAAAAAAACAATCTAAAAAAAACAAAATGGCAAAAATAACATTACAGGGTAACGCTTTAAGTACAATGGGCGATTTACCAAAAGTAGGCGAAAGTATTTCTAATTTCGAATTAGTAAAAAATGACCTTTCTAAAACAACACTAAACGATTTTAAAGGTTCTAGATTAGTATTAAACATATTTCCTAGTTTAGATACAGGAACTTGTGCCGCATCTGTTCGTGCTTTTAACAAAGAAGCTGCAAACTTAGAAAACACAAAAGTTTTATGCATTTCCAGAGACTTACCATTTGCACAAGCAAGATTTTGTGGAGCAGAAGGAATAGAAAACGCAATTACTTTATCTGATTACGCAACTGGCGAATTCGGTAAAGCAAATAACTTAGAAATGGTTGATGGTCCATTGGCTAATCTTCATTCTAGATCTGTAATTGTTTTAGACGAAAATCATAAAGTAATTTACACAGAGCAAGTTCCAGAAATTGTAGATGAGCCTAATTATAGAGCTGCTTTAGAAATTTTGTAATTGCAGTATTATTAACAAAAAAGCTCAACAGAAAATTATTTCTGCTGAGCTTTTTTTATACATTTTTTTAAATTTATTCTGAAGAGTATTTTTATGTAAAATAGCTTAAGTTTTTTGCCTCACGATTATGTATAAATATCTACATCTCTGCTTTTGTTTTGAAAACACCAAATAAAAAAACTGATTTTAAAAAAAAAGTAAGGATTTTAAGGTTTATCTAATTAATTTGGTTAAAAAAATCAGGAAACGATTTGTTTACAGCTTCTTTATTATTAATTGTAATCTCATTATTACTGAATAAATTCATTATTCCACCAGCCATAGCAATTCTGTGATCATTGTGCGAATTTATAGTACCAGATTTAATTTCTGCTCCAGTAATATGCATTAAATCGGCTTCTATTTTTATATTAATACCAATATTCGCAAATTCTTGTTTTAGCACTTTAGCCCGATTACTTTCTTTATGTGTTAATCTTGAAATCCCTTTTATAGTACTTGTACCTTCGCATTGCGATGCCAAACAAACTATTGGGGGAAATAAATCTGGACAATCTGTAGCATCAAACTCAAATGAGTTTAAAAAGTTTTTTTCTACAATTATTGAGTTTGTTCTTATTGATATTTTTGCACCAACTTTTTCTAATACAGTTAGTATTTCTTTATCTGCTTGTTTAGAGTCTGCATTAAGATTTTTGATTTCTATTTTTCCTTTTACTGCACCTGCTACTAAGAAAAAAGCTGCACTGCTCCAATCGCCTTCAATATTGTATTTTGTTGGTTTGTATTTTTGATTTCCTTTAATATTAAAAACTTTATAATTATTGTTTTCTATAGTAATACCAAAATGTTTCATTATTGATAGAGTCATATCAATATATGGTTTGCTATTAAGCTTTTTTACTTTTACTGTGCTGTTTCCATTTGCAAGAGGCAAAGCAATAAGCAGCCCTGTAAGTAATTGCGAACTTAACGAGCCATCAATAATAATTTCAGTAGGCTTTATTGGACCTTGAATTTTTATAGGAAGAAGCCCGTTACTAGTCTCAATATTCACTCCTAATTGAGTAAGCGCATCAGTAATAATTTGCATTGGTCGCTTTGTAAGAGAACCTGCTCCAGAGAAAGTAATTTCTTTATTACTCAAGGCGAAAATAAGAGAAAACATTCTTATGCTTAAACCCGCTTCCCCAGCATTATAATAAGTAGAATTGAATTTTAATCCTTGCGAATTTATTGTTAAACTTCTATCTTTTTCAGTAAGCTCTGAGCCTAAATTAACGATAATATTTCTTGCAATAACAGAATCATCGCACCACGAAATGTTTTCTAGAATTGATTCTCCTTCTGTTAATGCAGCTATTGCTAAAGCTCTTTGTAAGTAGCTTTTAGATGCAGTTGCTTTAAGTATCGCCTTTTTTGAATTCATACCCCTAATGATGTTTAAAAATATCGTTTATGCAAGTCGTATTGTAATGGTTTCCGAGTGCATAAATAATATCTCCATCTCTTAAAATTAAATCGGCTTTAGGATTTGTAATAATTTTTTCGTTTTGTTTTTTTACTGCTAAAATAGAAATTCCTGTTTTATTTCGTAAATCTAATTCTTTAATAGATTTGTTGAATGCTACGGAGTCATCGTGAACAACTAGTGTAGAAATTTCGAAGTCAGGAATATGAATTTTTGATTTTTTAGTTTCTTTAGAATCGGAACGTAAAGCTTTATAACCTTTAGAACGAATTAATCCTAATGTTTTTTCTATTTCTTCGTGCGGAACTAAATAATTACTTAGAGTTTTGTTAAGCATCTCTAGTGATGTTTCAAATTCTATAGGAATAACATAATCTGCTCCAACTTTGTATAAATAATCTAAATCTTCTATATATTTTGTTCTAACAATTATATTAATATTTGGATTATGTTTTTTCGCAGTTTGAATAATACTTGCGTTTTTCGAGGTTTCGTTTACTGATAAAAGTAAATTACTTGCATCTTTTATTCCTGCATGTTCTATTACAGAATCGTATTCGGCGTGACCGTAGATTGCATACAAACCTTTGTTTTGCAGCTCTTTAATTCTATCAGCATCAATATCAATAATTACAAAAGGAATTTCTACAAGTTGTAACGATTTTGTTAAACTGCCAACCTGTTTTTTGCTGCCTACAAGAATTGTGTGCTCAGATAAATTTGGCATATTCGATTCTGGTAATTTTTTGTGTCCTTCTCTAACTTTTTTTGGCATTGGAAGTTTTTCGAGAATAGATACAATTGGTTTCGAGAACAAAATAAAAATAGGAGTTAAGCTCATACTTAGAATTGCAACTGCCAAAAATAATTGATAGTAATGATTATCTATAAGTTCGTTATTATACCCAATTTGAGCAAGCACAAATGAGAATTCTCCAATCTGAGATAGAATTAATCCTGCACGAAAAGCTATCTTAAAAGGATATCCAAGCACAAAACTAATAAAGCCAATTATTGTTGATTTTATTAATATCAACACAAAAGTTATTGCAATAATCATTAAGATATTAGAGGTAAAAAACTCTAAATTTAACAGCATTCCAATAGAGACAAAGAAGAAGCTTGTAAAGATATCTCTAAATGGAATTAGGTTGCCAAATGCGTGATGACTATACTCTGATTCGGCAATTGCTAAACCTGCTAGAAAAGCTCCTAAAGCTAACGATAAGCCAAGCCAAGCTGAAAAACTTGCAATTGCAAATCCTATTACTATAATTACAATTAGAAATAATTCTTGACTTTTACTTAATGCAATTTGATGTAAAATAAATGGTACAATCCATTTTGAAAAAACAAAAGTGACGCCTATTAATGCTAAAGATTTTGCAAACATTATTGCGAGTTCCGTTACCAAGTTTGTAGATTCGCCTGTTAAGAACGGAATCAAAAGCATCATTGGTACAATTATTATATCCTGAAAAATTAATATTCCAAGTGCAATTTTGCCGTGATGCGTGTTTAGCTGATCTTTTTCTTGTAGAATTTTTAAAATAATTGCAGTACTACTTAATGTCACAAGAAATCCGATAAATACAGATTCGTTGTAAGGTATTCCGAAAAGGTAGAGTGCAATTAGAACTGTTGCAATTGTTAATGCTACTTGTAATCCGCCACCTATAAAAACTATATTTTTAATTTTTACTAATTTCTTTATTGAGAATTCAATACCAATTGTAAAAAGGAGTAAAATAACTCCAATTTCTGCTAAAACATCAATGATTTCAATATCTGAGATAAGTCCCAAAGCATAAGGTCCTGCAATAATTCCTGTAGCTAAAAAGCCAACAACCGAAGGCAACTTAAATTTATTGAACAAGAAAACCACGAGGCTTGCTAGTCCAAAAATTATTACTACGTCTTTTAGAATTTCTATTTCGTGCATTTGTTTGTTAAAAGTATTTAAGTTTGTAAAGTTAATAGAATAACTACATTACAAGATAGAGATTAGAGTTAAATTAAGCTTGTAATTTCATTTATTGTTTCATAATTTAATTGCCCAGATGCTGTTTCGTTACCTTTCTCTAAAGAAGCGTAAGTAAAATCTGCACCTAAAAATAGACTTGCAATTCTAGAAATTTTACCAATTTCTCCCATACAAAAAGCAATTAGATTATTGTTAGTTTCGTACAACGACAATATACGTGATGCATCTTGTTTTGTTATGGCTTTAGTTACAATTTTTATGTAAGCAGGATTGTATTCTTTAGCAGAATCTATAATTTCTTGTAATATTATTTTGTTAGGAGTTTGCTCAAAATTATGATACGATAGAATCACTTTGCAATTATTCTGCTTGGCAAATAGACTTAATTCTTTTATATAACTTTGGGGTGAATCAATTTCTATATCTACATAATTTGCTCCGCTTATAATTGCTGATTTTAATAATTCTAATCTTTCTTTATCAGAAAACTTACTGCTTCGGCAAGTTGCAATACTAGAAATTTGCTTAGAAAAAATTCTGTTTAATTCCTCGTTGCTAAAGTCTAGTAAATCTATTCTTACCTCAACCATTTCGAAGCTGGTGAGTTTTAATTCTAAATTCTTATAATTAATATTTGCTAAACTAACACAAATCATAAATGTAATTTTCTAATTCTGATAATGAAATTTCTTCGATTATTACTTCGCCAATTTTATTTAAAAGAACAAACGAAATATTATTATTTGTTCGTTTTTTATCTTTTTTAATCGCTTCTATTATTAATTTTTTATCTACGTTTAATTTAGTTGGCAACCCAATGTTTTCTAGGCACTGAGCAATAGAATTGAATTCTGCTTTGCTAATATAATTTTTACGCAACGATATTTTAGAAGCAAACACAATCCCAATAGAAACAGCTTTTCCGTGAGCAATATTTTGGTGTTTTTCTATTGCGTGAGCTAGTGTGTGACCAAAATTTAATTTCTTTCGTTCGCCACTTTCTCTTTCGTCTTTTTCTACAATTTCTGATTTTATTTTAATAGACTCCGTTACTAAATAATCTATTGCTTTTTCGTTTAAAGATAAAATATTGTCTAAATTCTCGTTTATAAAGTTAAACATTTTAGCATCTGTAATTAGCGAATGTTTTACAATTTCGCCTATCCCATTTAATATTTCATCTTTGGGTAGAGTATTAAGCATTTTAGTGTCGCAAATTACAAATTGTGGCTGATTAAAATTTCCAATAATATTTTTATATGAATTAAAGTTTACTCCATTTTTGCCGCCAATACTAGCATCTACTTGTGAAAGTAGCGATGTAGAAATAAACCCAAAATTAACGCCTCGCATATAAATAGAAGCCACAAAACCAGTAATGTCGCAAACAATTCCGCCTCCAATTCCTAGCAAAAGACTATTTCTGTCAAATTCGAAATCAATTAACTTCGAAATAATTTTCTCTACGGTGTTTAATGTCTTAATACTTTCTCCTAAACCAATTTCAATAATTGGATAATCTATAAAATCACTTTTGTAATGTTTTAGAATATTAGAATCGGTAATAATTATAACTTTTTTTGCAGAGATATATTTTGTAACATTCTTTAGGCTTTCCCCTATAAGGATTGTTGATTTATTATTTTTTGTATTTAGAATTATCTTTTCCATTAAATAAATTTAAGTAAATACATAAATTACTTAACCTCACCACCGTTAAATATTTCTTTGTCGGGTTGCACAAAAGCCAAAGTTCCATCAGCATTTTCGGCCATAAGAATCATTCCTTGCGATTCTATACCTTTTAGTTTGCGCGGCTCTAAATTTATTAGAATATTTACTTGTTTGCCAATAATTTCCTCTGCTTTGTAGTATTCTGCAATTCCGGAAACTACAGTTCGTTTATCAATTCCTGTATCAACAACAAGCTTTAAGAGTTTCTTTGTTTTAGCGACTTTTTCAGCCTCTATTATTGTTCCAATCCTAATATCTAATTTTGTAAAATCATCGAAAGATATATTCTCTTTTTGTGAATTAGCTTTTGTTTCGTTTAAAACATTTGCCTTTTTTGTTTCTAGGAGTTTATTTACTTGTGCCTCAACTTCTTTATCTTCAATTTTAGAAAATAGTAAAACTGGTTTGTTTATTTTATCACCGAACTTTAATAAATTACAATCGCCAATAGTTTCCCAATTTGT
>DAOVTE010000043.1 GCA_030627705.1 Bacteroidales bacterium | reverse complement strand
TTAGGGGCTTTGTCTGTTTTTTCTTGAGACTCGCTTTTCAGTTTTTCTTTATAACCAGATTTTTTATCGAAAAGGCTTATGTATTCTTCAACTTTTACATCGTTTACTTGTTGTCGCAAAAAAGTAAGAACAAATTCACGTTCAGATAAATCTACTCCGTTATCTTGCTTTGCAATTATTGCAAAAAGCTGCATTAGAGCCTTTAGAATTTCTTCACTCATTTATTTTACTTTTCTATAAATTTAATAATAATAATTACAGATATACAAGGTTAATATTCATATTTAATAACATATTACCTTCTTATATTAATTGTAAGAGGAGAGCTTATAAAGTATAGCTAATTTGCTCAAAAGGAACCTCAACTATATCTGCATATTCTTCTCCAGCTTCTTCCATGTCCTCATCATCATCAGGGAAAAACCATTTAATTAAAATCTCAGTTCCATCTTCGTGCATTTCTTCTAATTTAAGTAATACATCAAGTAATAATTTTGATGATGCTGTATTAAAATAGGTTAGTTTGAATTCAAATTCTATTTTATCTTTATTCTCTTCTGCATAATCATCTAACCATTCTAAAAGAGGATCGTAAAATGCTGTAACATCTTCTGGTAGTGAACGCCCTGATATTTGAAAGAGTTTGTCTATTGGATCGAGTATCACACCTGGTGTATCATCTGTTCCTTGTATTTTTATTGTTTCCATTTGTGTAATGTTATGTTAGTTTATTCTTAATACTGTTGATGTTAAAATAAAGAATGATGTAGTTTCATCTACTTCTCTAAAGTTATATTCTAGTTTATTCCCTGTTTTGCGAGCAATATCTATAAAACCTAAACCTGCACCTTTTTTTTCTGATAATCTACCTTCTTTAATTTGCTTTTTATATAGAGCTTTTAATTCTTCTTTATTTTTAGAATTAATATTGTCTAGCATCGCCTTTAAAGAAGCTATATTTTCGTTTAATATTGCATTACCTGTAGTAATACTATATTTATTGTCATTTTTATGAATCATAAAAATTCCGCGCCCATCTTTTGACTGGTACATATCTCCAGCTTCGGAATGTTTGCTAATGTTTTGTAAGCATTCTACCATTACATGGAATACTTTTCTTTGAACAGAGCTATTCTCCTGCTCTTTACCCATATTTGATTCTGTAAGTGAAGTAAAGGCCTTTGTAATTTCGTGAGTAATTTCTCCCTCGTAAACAAGGCTAATTTCTTTCGATCTCATTGTGTTGTAAATCTCGTATACATAATCTAAAAACAATGATGCTTGATTATTATTCTCCATACGCTTAAATATTTTGTTAAAAAAAAATAAATATACAGTTTTTTTTGTTAAAATTAAAATTCTATACCAATTAATAATACATCATCTACTTGTTGTGCACCATTTTTCCATTCTTCAAAATCTTTTTCAAATAAACTCTCGAAGTCTTTCATAGAGGCTTTTTGATTATTTGTAATATTATCTCTAATTCTAGATGCTTTATATTTTTTCATTTGCTCATTAATTTGATCTGGTAAGCCATCAGAAAAGAAGAAAATTTTATCTGATTCTTTAATTTCAAAGGAATGATTTGTAAAATCTTTTTCTAATTTCTTTTTATGAGGTATTCCTCCAATAGCTTTTCTATCGCCTTTAAACTCTTGTAATTCTCCATCTCTTAGCAAATATAAAGGTCTATGAGCACCTGAATATTCTAAAACATTTGTTTTAGTATTAATTTTGCAAAATGCTATATCCATTCCGTCTCTTGCTTTTGCTCCATCTTCTTCTTGACGCAAAGTTCTTCTCACGTTATGATGGAACTCATCTAGAATTTTGCTTGCAGATTTTTCAGTAGAGTGATCTACAACGTTATTTAATAAAAAATATCCAACAAACGAAAGCAATGCGCCAGGCACACCGTGTCCAGTACAATCTACAGCTGCAATATATATAAAGTCATCACGCTTAAAAAACCAAGGAAAATCTCCACTTACAACATCTCTAGGGCGATAAAATATAAACGATTTTGGTAAGTACTGATGTATATAATTTGTATCTGGTAATATTGAGGTTTGTATACGCTCGGCGTAATTAATACTTTCTTTTATTTTTTTACTTGTTTCTTTTATTTTATTTTCTATTTGCTTTTGTATTGTAATATCATGAGCAACTAGTAATACTGACTCTATTGCTTTGTTGTCATCAAGTTCTGGAATAGAATTTATTTTCATTATTCTTTCGCCAAAAGGCGTTTCGAAAACAACCTCTAGTTCTTGTTTTTTACCAGATTTTTTTGTGGACGAAACGGTTTCAGTAATAAACTCTGATAGGGTTGGGTTTATTTCTAATTCGTGAATAGATTTATTTTGTACTTCTTTTATATTAATACCTGTATATTTTTCAAATATTGGGTTTGTATAATATATTTTATTATCAAGACTTACTCTAATAATTAAATCTGGACTGTTTTCGGAAAGTGACTGCATTTGTCCTGTACGCCTTTGTGCTTCTTCTGCAATTTTTCTAATTGTAATATCTCGTGTATTGAATATTATTCCTCCAATTGCAGGGTTTTTAATTAGATTTTGTCCTTTTGTCTCGAGCCATGTTGTTTTACCATCAGCTTTTGTGTATTCAAATTCTATTGTTTTAGAGTTTTCGGGCTCGGTTAATAATTGATTAAATAATTGCTCTAATTTATTCTCTTCGCCAGAGATTCTTTTAAACCCCCTTTTACCTATTAAGTCTTTAGGATCGTATCCTAATATTGTTTTTATAGATGGACTTTCGTACAATACAATCCCTTTCTCATCGTATATAGAAATAACTTCTGATGCATTTTCTAGTAATGCATACATTCTTTTTTGTGCATCTTCTACCTCTTGTATTTTTACACCAAGATCATCGTTAGTTTTTTCAAGTTCTTCTTGCGTAGATCTCATTTCTTCTGCATTCTGGCGAAGTTCTTCCTCATTTTCTTGAAGTTCTTCTGTCATTTGCTGAGATTCTTCTAATAGGTTCTTGGTTTTTGTATTTATTAAAAGATTAAAAATTGTTTGTCCGATGATATCGCTCAAGTCTTCGATAAATTCAATGGTTAAAGCAGAAAACTCATTTTCTATAGTAGCTAATTCAATAACTCCTCTTAACTTTTCGTCGCTTATTAAAGGTACTATTAATATACTTCCTGGCTTTTTTTCTCCTAAAATACCTGACGAAATTGTTACATAATTTTCAGGAATTTCTTTTCTGTAAATAGTGGACATTTCGTACCCTGCCTGTCCTATAAGTCCCTGCCCTATAGCAAATTCTTGATTTATATATTTTCTTCTATCGTAGGCATAGGATGCGTAATTTATTAATTTTTGTTTTTCTTCATTATAAATATAAAATGATCCTTGTATCGCATTAGTATAATCAATAATATCTATTAACACATTGTATGCCAGTTCGCTAATATCAGGATAATTTCTGAGGGTTCCTGAAATTTTATCTTTACCTGTTATTATCCAATTTTGTTTTTCTTCTTTTTTGATATTACCTTTAAGGTTGTCACGCATTTTTGCAAGAGAACGTGCTAAATAATCGTTGGCATATTTTTCTCCTATCTGAGTGTCATAATTACCTTTCCCTATTTTGCGAGAAAACCTAGAAATATCTTCCACATATATGTCTCTATCGCTAATAATTAGGGCTAATTTATCATTATCTTTTTGAATTTTACGAGCGAGCAGGTATGCTACACCTCCTAAGATAAACGGTGCCATATCTATTACAAATTGCAACGGGTTTCCTGTATGCATTTCCCAGATGCCTGAAAGGGTAAAGTCAAGGTCTCTAGAAACAAAGTCTACTGTCCAAGCTATTATTGGAAACATCAGTCCAAACAGAAAACCTCCAATTGGATATTTTCTTGTTTCGGATGATAATCCAAGCATACCATATATTTTTTCTGAATTACTCATCTTAATTAAATATTTTTTAACTCATTGTACAATTTATAGCAGTTTTCGTTAATCTCATTTTGTTGTTCTTTAGTAAAACTACCTAAAGTTGCTATTTCTAGGGTTCCTATAACTTTGTTTTTATCGTTAATTATTGGTGTAATTAATATTTCTTTTGGAAATGCCTTTCCTAATCCTGAAATAATTTCGGTATAATTTTCAGGAATATCTTTAATTAGCACTTGCTTTTTATTTTTTACAGCCTGCCCTGATAATCCATTACCTTCAATAAATGTTGATGGTTTTTCTTCTGCAAAATATGCGTATTCTGCAACAGGGATATATAAATTCTCACTATTTTTTAAAAAACAAATACCTTGTGCTAAATCATATTCTTTGGAGATGTTAATTAAAAAATTATCTAATAAATTCTCATTAGTAGAATAATCTAAAGGAATAAAATTTTTAAAGGTACTTAACGTTTCTTTTGTTTCTAGCTCAATATCTTCATTAAGATTATTTTTTACTGTATTTTTTTGTTCAAATTCATCTGAATTTTGCGCTGTTACTTTTGAGGTCTTAATTATTAATGAAAGTAAAATTAATAAAATAAAAACCGCAATATTTATTTCTAGAATATATTCTCCTAAGTATTTTGATAGTATATCTAACAGCAATAAAACATTAAACATAATACCTACTGTAGCTATTGCGTGTGCAATTGTTTTATATTTTTTAATCTCCATTATCTTAAACTATTTAAAAAATCAATAATTTGTTTTGTTCTGTATGTATGATCTACATTTGTTACTTTTAATGCAGCTGTTGGCATTGTTGGTATTTGACTTTCGGAAGGATCTTGAACTATTGTTAAACCGCCAAACTTTTCTACTTGTTTTAATCCTTCTGCTCCATCTTTATTTGCCCCAGATAGTATTATCCCAATTAATTTATTTTGGTACTTACTGGCAGCAGAAAAAAATGATAAATCAATTGATGGTCTAGAGTGGTTTACTGGAGGTTCTGTAGAAAGAGAGAATCTACCTCCTGAATCTATGTACATATGATAATTTGCAGGTGCTAAATAAACTGTTTTTGACTTTATAAGCTCTTTATCAAAAGGTTCTTTAATAGGTAAAACAGATTTTAAAGATAACGCTTCTAAGAAACCGCTTCTAATGTGCTTAAGCCTATGTAAACTTAAAAAAATTGGTAGAGGAAAATCCTTATTTATATTTGCAAGTATTTCTAATATTACTTGAAAACTTCCTGCTGATCCTCCTATTATTACTGCTTTGTGCTTCATTAAATTATCTTATTGTTCTAATACTTGTTGTTTGTGTTTAATTATTATTTAGTTTTTTCCTATAAATCCCTTCATCTTTATCTACTAAAACAAACCTGTCTTTTATAACGTTGAATTCTATGGTTTCTTTAATCCCAATAAATAATAATCCTGTTGGAGATAAGCTGTTAAATATTGTCTCTAACATTTTTTCTTGCAATGTTAAATTGTAATAAATTAATTTATTTCTAAATAATATTAAGCTTATTTTTGTTGGGCCTTTATCTATATATTGTGCGTAATCTGCAAATTCAAAATTACTAAATAAGTCTAAGTTTATTTTCCCTGTTGAGCCTTCTATAGAGTAATATTTATCTAGGTTTGAACTATTATTATTTTTATATCTTATATAATTAGCATTATTAGTTTCTAATTGTTTTATTGGAAATTCTCCTTTTTTTATTTTCTGGATATTTAGTAAGCTTCTATTCGAAACTATAACTTTTATTTTATCTGAGATTCCAAGTTCTTTTAATATTATTGCAAGCGTATAAGTCTCTTCACCTGTTGAACAGAATGGCACCCATATTCTACAGTTTGTGCAATCTGTTTTCTCTTTTAGTATTTTAGCTAGCTCTCTCCAAGCTGCAGGATCACGAAACATTTCTGTACCAGGAATGCTAATGTCTCTATAAAATATTTCCTCAAAGCTACTTTCGTTTTGTATTTTATAAATAAGGTTATCTACAGAGTCTAAATTATTTATTTTAATAACATTATCTATGCTCTGTTTAAATGATGTTGCTGAATAATCAGAATAATCAACATTATATTGATCGTTAATTGTTCTAATTACTTTCTTTGTATCTAATATGCTAATGTCTAAAAAACTCATTTAATTCTATTTCTTTTTTAGTTTATTCTTTGTTTTTTCAATAATTGATAAACTATCTTCTAAATCTTTATTTGTTTTCTTTTCGAAAGAAGAAATATCTGTCATTTGTTCTAATGCACCATTAATATTCCCGTTTTCATCATATAAAGGGTGTCCTGTATATGCGTATGAAGTGCCTTTAACAATAGTTTTACCTGTCTCTAATTTATTATTTTTCATTGCCTGATAAATTCTACATTCATTTGTTTGGCAATGAGGGTTTGTAAATAAATCGTAACATTTTTTTCCTATGGCATCTTTATATGATACTTCAGCAATCTTTGTTCCTATTTCATTGATATAAGTTACATTGTATTCTGTGTCTATGTTTAATATTGGTGTAGATAATTTATCAACATTATATGCAGCCACAGCTGCTTCTTTCATAGATATCTCTAAGTTTTCTTGTGAAGCCTGCATTTCTTCTAAATTTTGACGCATTTCTTCTTCTTGTGTCATCATCTCCTCGGTTTGCTGTGCAACTTTTTGCTCTTTTATTACTTCTTCTGTAATATCGAATGAGATATTTAGAACTTTAATAAGATCTCCATCTACATCTAACACTGGGGAATATGTTTCGTTTAACCAAACTGATTGTCCATTTGTTAATGAAACTTCTGATTTTCTAGAAACAGTTTGTTTTAATTGTAACTTTTGCCAAAGCGAATCTATTTCCGCATTATTAATAGAATAAAGATCTTTATGGGTTTTTCCTATTATTTCATCTTTTGATGATAAATTAAATGTTTTAAGTGTTTCGTCGTTTATATTTATAATATTACCGCTTAAATCAAATTCAACTACTAATGACGAGCTGTTTAGTGCTCCTAAAATACCTGTCATTTCGGTTTCTCGTCTAGATGCTTCCTCTTGTGTAGCTTGCATTTCTTCTAGATTCTGACGCATTTCTTCTTCTTGTGCAGCAAGTTCTTCTGATTGTTGTTGCGATTGCTCTAGTAATATTGCTGTACGTTGGTTTACTTTTACCGATGAAAGTGTAGACGCAATGCTTTCGCCAACTTTTTCTACAAAATCTATTTTATAATCTTCTATCTCCTTGAATGATGCTAGCTCTACAACTCCGTATACATCATCTTCGATTTTTAATGGTACTATTAATATATTTCGTGGGTTTGCGCCTCCTAATCCTGATGTAATATTGATATAATCATTTGGTACATCTGCAATATGAATAGTCTGTTTTTCTATAGCACATGTTCCTACTAAACCTTCGCCTAGATGAATTTGTTTTTGTTTAAACTTTTTTCTTTCAAACGCATACGAAGCTAATAAATCTAGTGTAATATTATCTGTATCATCATCATTAATAATGAATATCCCTCCTTGATTAGCATCTAAATAATGAACTAAATTTTTAATAATTTCGTCTGATAATTTAGAAATATCATTTGAATTCTGACGCATTACATCGCCGAATTTTGCCATGCCATTTGTTGTCCAATTTCGTTTCACTTCTTCTAATTGGCGTTGACTTTCAGTATCTCTAGCTTCTACTAAATTGTTTTTCATACTAATCAGAGAGAGACTTAATACATCATCTTTTCCAGCATCATCTATTTTTACATCTAAATTTCCTTTTCCTATTTCATTTGCAAAGTTTGTTGATATTTTTAACCTTGTTAATAGGGTGTTAAATGCAGAATAAATTACTCCAATCTCATCTATAGATTTGCTTTCTATTTGGTCTATTAATTTACCTTTAGATATTTCTTGAATATTTTTAGCTAATTTCTTAATTGGTTTACTCACTATATTAGTAATTAATAATATAAGTATTATTGATACAATTATTAGTATAAAGAATCCAAACATTGCATACTTAAGAACTGTTGCTTGCGACTCTACTATTCTCTTACTAATATCTATTTGAATAGAAACTAAACCAACATTTTTTCCTTCGAAATCTTGAATTGGCACAAGTGAATAAATATAGTTATCTGCAATTATATTTTTTGGTTTATTGTTGCTAAAAATAAAATCTACGTTATTTAAGAACTCTTTTTTATAATTATCGGAATTTTGTATTAAGACATAATCTTCCACAATTTCTTCTGATTTCTCTATACTCCTTGTAGATTTATTAAGTTTTGTTGCTATAGCTAATTGGTCTTGTTTTATATAAATTGCATAGTCTTCTGTTTCAGTATTTACAATTTTTTTCAGTATATTATTAAAAGGAAAAAGAACTTCTACAGAACCTAAATATTTCTTTTTAATATCGAAAATAGGAGAAATTCCTCTAACAGCAAAGCCACCTAGACCTACTTCTATACCTCTAATAGCTTTATGAGTTGTGCTAATTTCTAGTATTGTGTTTCTAAAAGAGCTTAGGTCGTCGCCTCGTTTATCTGTCCAACAACGAATAAATGATCTTGCAGGTGGTAAATGAAAATGAATTTTGGGTTCTATCCCTGTCACACTTTTTACTGTTTTTATAATTGGCTGAATATTTCTTTGTATTAATAATGATGCTGAGTCTAAATTTCCTGTTTGATTAAAAACACTATAAGCCCACTTAACAGATGATGATTCAGAGCAAACAGATGCAGTCATTAATGCTTTGTGGGATGCTGCATCTACCTTACTGTTCATTAATCTAGTTAAATTATCCGCTGTTGTAATTGCATTTGAATTAGCGTTGCTGTATAAAGTTTGTCTTTTAGAAAAAAGATTAATAATTACAATAAAACTTACCAAAAGGACAACTGGTATTGTTAATTTATATGATAATGATAATTTTATTTTTTTCATAAATATTTATTTAACAGGAATTAATATTATTGTTTTTTTATACTCTCCCTCGAGATCATATACAGGTCTTAATGCTAATTTGTATATAATTTCTTTTTCTTCTTTTGTTTTTAATTTTATGGTTATGGTTTCTGTTTCGTTATTTTCTATATTGCTTATAGTTTTATTAAGTTTATCAATATCTGTTATTATTTTGTTTATATTTTTTCCGATTAATGCGTCTTTGTTATAATCTAACTTTTCACTAAACATCTCATCTATATCAATAATATTATTGTGTTTATCTATTTCTAATTTATAAATAAGACTTCTAACTGTTTGTTTAAGGTAATCAATATCTTGTTCTTTGATGTTCATATCGTTTTGTGCCACAAGCATTTTTTCTTCTTTTGCTTTCATTTCTGCGTTTTGCTGTACTATTTTTTGTTCAAGCAAAATACCGTCTGTAATTTCTGTAGAAATATTAATAACTTTTACAATATTTCCATCAGCATCTAATATTGAGCTATATGTTTCATTTAGCCAAATACTTTCGTTTTGTATTGTGTCTACTTTGTTCTTTATAGTAATAGTTTGCCCAGACCTAATTTTATTTCTAAACTCCTCGTATTCTTCTACGTTTTTTGCTATACCATAAAATTCTTTATGATTTCGTCCAATAATTTCACCTTTACTGTTTGCCCCTAATAGGGTCATAAATTTATCATTAATATTAATGAAGTTCCCTTCCATATCAAATTCTGACACTAATGATACGTTATTTATTGCACCAATAATTCCTGATATTTCGGCTTCTCTGCGGTTAGATTCTTCTTGGGTTGCTTGCATTTCTTCAAGGTTTTGGCGCATTTCCTCTTCTTGTGATGCAAGTTTTTCTGATTGTTGTTGCGATTCTTCAAGTAATAAAGCAGTAGTTTCGTTTATTTTTACTGTAGATAAAGTTGATGCTATGCTTTCGCCAATTTTTTCCATAAATTCTATTTGAAACTTATGGATTTCATTAAACGATGCTAGTTCTACTATTCCGTAAATATCTTCATCAATTCTTAAAGGTACAATTAAAATACTGGTAGGGTTTGCTTCTCCAAGTCCTGTTGCTAAATTTATGTAGCTATCAGGCACATCAGTAATATATATTGTTTTTTTCTCTATTGCACAACTACCTATTAATCCTTCACCTATTGGAATACTAGCCTCTAAAGTTTTTTTGTGTTCATATGCATATGCTGATATTAAGTCTAATGTTATATTTTTGTTGTCTTGATTATTTAATATAAATAATCCCCCTTGATTTGCATCTAAATATTGTACTAGATTTTTTATTATTGAGTCTGCTAAAACACCTACTTGATTTGTGTTTTGACGTAAAATATCTCCAAACTTTGCCATTCCATTTGTAGCCCAATTACGCTGAGACTCTTCCTCTTGACTTTTTTTCTGAATATTTCCTGCTAGAATTAAACTGTCACGCATTCCAACTATTGCCTTTCCTAATTCATCTTTATCATTAGCCAATTCATATTTTACAGCTAGGTTTCCTTTACCTATTTCAGCAGAAACATTTGTAACTTTTTTTAGATTTGTCATTACTCTTTCAAGGGAGCTATATATTGTCCCTATTTCATCTTTTCTACCTTCTTTTATTTCATTTGTAAAATTTCCTATTGCCACTAAATCTAAAATTTTAGATATTTTATTTAATGGTGAAAATAAATTTTTAATAAAGACGAATATCCAAATAACAAAAAATATAATAACAACAATAATCCCTAATATTAATGCATATACAAGATATGTATGCATTTTTTCGCTATAAGCATTAGCTTCTACTTCGGCATCATCTAAGTATAATCCTGAACAAATTATCCATTCCCATTCATTAAAATATTTTGCGTATGTAACTTTCCCAATATCTGTAGATGATTTCAATTTAATAAATGAATAATTATGATACCCCTCACCTTTAGTTACAGCAATATTAACTAATGGAGGAATAATAAGAACTCCCTCGTTATCTGTCCTTTTTGTAAAATCTTGTCCAATGTATTTAGATTCTGGATGAGATAATATCTTATTGTTTTTGTCTACAACAAATATATATCCATCTTTGGCATATTTTAGTAGGCTTAATTCTTGCAAGATTTTTCCTTGTATATCTTCTACTGTTAGCATGTTTGATTTACTTAGCCTTTTAACTTCTAATCTTACATGCTGCGTCGTAAGGGTTACAATTTCTTTTATTTGCACCTTTTTATTATTTATTATTTGATTCTTTTGATTAAGAACCATATCGCTTATTACTGTTAGAAATAAGAAATAGAACGAAAACACACCTATAATTATAAGTACAGTAAATCCAATAATATATTTAAACAGGAATGTATTTTTATTTAAAATGTTCATATTGTTTATTTTTTTATATAAAATGTTGACTTCTTTATAAATTTTTCTTCTGCCTCTCCCAGAATCCTTTCGTGCACACCAACTACTATAAATCCATTATCGTTAAGTAAACTATGAAAGTTTATTAAAACCCTATTTTGTAAATCATTATTAAAATATATTAACACGTTTCTACAAAGTATTAAATCATATTTTTTGTAAAATTTATTTTCATTTTTTACTAAATCAGAAACAGCATAGGTTGGTTTTTTAATAAGAAAATCTTTCATTTTTATTATATCTAAATCTTTATCTATATGAAAGTAATTCTCGTACGGCACATCTCTTATTTCATCAAAATTAAAAGGGTTTTCTTTAATTACCTTATCGTAATTATCAAGGTAATTTAAATTAAATCTAAACTTATATAATCCTTTCTTAGATTTTTCAATCATTTCTGAATTTAAATCTGTTGCATAAACGTTTGTTTTGTCGAATAAGTTAAGCTCATTAAGTAAAATCAACATTGAAAATACTTCTTGTCCAGATGAGCAGCCTGCATGTAATATATTTATTTTTTCTAAATGGGCTAATTTAGGTAATATTCTGTATCTTATTTTATGCCATGTTTTCACATCACGAAACAATTCTGTAGTGTTTACAGTAATATCTCTAACTATCTTTTCTACAAATTGTTTGTTGGAGCTAATCTTATAAATCAATCCTTGTAAGTTGGTATTATTGTCTAATAATAATTTTTCTATACGGCGCTTCAACGAATTTTCTGAATAATCAGATAAATCGTATGTTGAGATTTCTTTAAGTGTTTTTAAAAAAAGCTCTATATCTGCTCTTGTTAAGGCCATTTAGATTTTGAATTTATTTATAAGAAGTTTTTTAAAGTTTAAAAAAATACTAAGCTCAAAATTAACTAGTCCACTTAATTCTAACTTCTTTTATTTGATAACTGAATTGTTTTTTAATACTCATATTATTTGTTCTAATTTTAACAACACTCTTGTTAATAGAGTTTTATTCTTATTAACACTAATGTATTAATTATTTACAGTGTAAAAACCCTTCTACTAAGCTATTAATACTATCGCTATCGCCAAATAATCTTTCGCTTAAGTTTAAATCGTCATACGATTTTAATTGTTTAATTTTATTATCTATAGTTCCCGCTGGAAAAACACCATTTTTTTCTAGTAATTTTCTAGAACTGTTCAATTGATCAGCGCTTTCCCAACAAGAAGTAGGTAAAGAATTTAAGCTTTCAAACTTATCTTTATGTTCATCTCCAAAAATATTTACGTCTACGTATAATTCTTCAGCAAGTTTTAAAGAATCAGGTTTTTCTATTCCGTATTGAGCCCCAATAACTAGACATGATAAAAATTCATAAATATCTGCTGAGCCATCTCCTGCGCGATATTCTATGGTTTGTTTTTTAGAACCATTATATGGCTCAGAATTGTCTTGTGGATTTGCATTACGAATCATATTTTGTGTAGATAACCACCCTAATGGCACTCTAACTAAAACAGATCTATTTCTGTCGCCCCAGCAAATATTTGTAGGTGCTTCTTGATGCGGAACAAGCCTTAAGTATGATGTTGGAATAGTATTTCCGTAAGCTGTTAATGGGCCTGTAAAGCTAAGTAATCCTGCAATTACTTTTTTAGCAATATCACTTAATTTATCATTCTCTACCATTACATTTTGTTCATCTTTTTCTAACATCATGTGTACATGTAAACCACTGCCAGCTCTACCCACAGTAATTTTAGGAGCAAAAGAAATTTTCACATTATACTCATCAGATAACATTCTTAATATCCATTTTGCAATAATAAGCTGATCTGCTGCATCTTCTACATCACAAGGTAAAAATTCAATTTCATGCTGCTCAAAGAAATCATCTTTGTTTGTAAAATTCCCAACCTCTGAATGCCCATATTTTACTTTTCCTCCGCATTCTGCAATTAGTTTTATTGCCTCAGTTCTTAGAAATTCCCAATTTGTAAATGGAGCGGATGTATGGTAACCTTTTTGATCGATAACAGGATAATTATCGTTCTTTTTACTCATTATATAGTATTCTAATTCTCCCAAGGCTTTGAAATTAAAACCTGTAGATTTTTTGAATTCAGTATGAGCCTTTTTCAAAATATATTCTGGAGCACTTTCTAAAGGGTCTCCATTACTATTATAAAAAGAGCAAAGTATATCTAATGTTGGAATTTCAACAAATGGATTAATAAATGCCGTTTTATACCTCGGTACTACATATAAGTCACTAGATCCCGTGTCAATATACGAGAATAAACTAGATCCATCTACCCTTTCCCCTGTAGATAATATCTGGCTTAGGTGTTCTGCACTAGAAATTACAAAATTTAAAGTCTTTAGTTTGCCATCTTCTGCAACATATCTAAAATTTAACATTTCTATATCGTTTCCAACAATAAAATTTGTAATATCCTCTTTAGTAAACTCATACGCTGGTTTACCGATAAATCTTTCAAGTTTATTGGGATTTAATTTGCTAATTAAGTCTTTCATCTTTTTAAGTGTGATTTTTTTGATAAATGTAAATAAAAAATTGTTAATAAAAAACAATAATTGTTAATAAGTTTGCTTCTGGGTATAAACTTATTAAAAACAAAGATTTTTAATATATTTGTTAATAACTTAGCTTGCTTATTATTTCCAAAATAATAAATTTTAAATAATGATAAATAATAAAATTTGGTTTGCTTTTTATACTAGATCAAGAGCTGAAAAAAAAGTTAATGCTCTTCTAATAGAGCATGAATTCGAAACATTTCTACCCTTAATAAAAACTTTAAGAGCATGGAGCGATAGAAAAAAGAAAGTTGAAATACCTCTAATTCCTTCATATATTTTTGTTAAAACTACTATTAAGGATTATTATAAAGTATTAATGAATCCAAATGTATTAAAAGTTATTAAGATTGATGACAAGCCTGTACCTGTACCAGAATCAGACATAAACAATCTCAAAATATTATTAAATGTAAATGGTGATATTAAAACATCAAACAAAAACTTCTCTAAAGGCGAGATAATTGAACTAACAGAAGGTCAATTTAAGGGCTATAAAGGAGAGGTATTACGAAAAAAAGGAAAAACAAACCTAGTAGTATTTGTAAGTGCTCTTAAAACAACGTTTAGTTTAGAAATTTCTTCTTCTAATGTCATAAAGGTAAAGGATAAATAATTATATTTGTGAAATTGCTGTGGTCACTTTTGTGACTGAGGATAGCATAGCTTTGTTTAAAGTCCAAATATACAAATGATTTTACAGAACAAAAACATACTCGTAACAGGTGGTGCTGGTTTCATAGGCTCTAATCTAATTGATTATTTTACTGAAAATAATAATGTAATTTGTTTAGATAATTTTTTTACTGGAAAAGAAGAAAATATATCACATCATTATGATAAACCTAATTTTAAGCTTATAAAAGGCGACATTAGAAATATTGAAGATTGTAATAATGCTGTTAAAGATATTGATTACGTTTTTCATCAAGCTGCACTTGGCTCTGTACCACGGTCTATAAACAATCCTATTACAACTAACGAAATAAATATTTCGGGTTTTTTAAATATGCTTGTAGCTTCTAGAGATGCAAAGGTAAAGAGATTTATTTATGCTGCTAGTTCTTCGACTTATGGAGATTCTAAACAATTACCAAAAATTGAAGAAAACATTGGGAAACCTATGTCGCCATACGCAATTACAAAATATGTAAACGAGCTATATGCAGATGTTTTTTCTAAACTTTATAATTTAGAAATTATAGGTTTGAGGTATTTTAATGTTTTTGGGAAACGTCAAGACCCAAACGGTGTTTATGCTGCAGCAATTCCGCTTTTTATTAATCAATTAATTAAGAAAGAATCGCCAACAATTAATGGTGATGGTTCGATTACAAGGGATTTTACATATATTAAAAATGTTGTAGAAATAAATGAACTTGCCGCAATTACAGAAAATAAAGAATCATTAAATCAGGTTTATAATGTTGCTTTTGGAAAGAATATAAATCTTAATTCTTTGCTTGAGATACTAAATAAGCAATTATGCAAATTTGATAAATCAATATCAGTAGTAAGGCCTAAATACGGTCCAGAAAGAATTGGCGACATAAAAGACTCATTAGCATCAATAGAAAAAGCAAAAAAACATTTAAATTACAATCCAAAATACTCAGTAGAAAAAGGACTAGAGGAGGCAATAGATTGGTATTGGAAATATTTTAATAGATAAGTATATATGTTAAATTTAATTGGTAGAGAAAAACCATTATTTACAGAAGATATTGGTTCGCATCAAAAAGAACTTAAACAAATAGTCTCGAGCTCTACTTTTTTGGTTCTAGGCGGTGCAGGCTCCATCGGTCAAGCTGTAAGTAAAGAAATATTTAAAAGAAACCCTAAAAAGCTTCATGTTGTAGATATTAGCGAAAACAATATGGTAGAATTGGTAAGAGACATTCG
>DAOVTE010000033.1 GCA_030627705.1 Bacteroidales bacterium | reverse complement strand
CTGAAGCACCAACAGGATTGTACTCTTGGATAGCAAAATTTAAAGATATTGATGGTTTAGAACACACAAAATCAGGAACAATAATGTTATTTAAATAAGTTTATTAATTTTATATTTACATAGAAATACTACATAATGATTATTTATAAAAAAATATTTACCCTATTAGCTGTAATATTATTTTCAGCAGTAAATTTATTTGCTCAAGAAATATGCGATGATGGTATCGACAATGATTTGAATGGTCTTATTGATTTAAATGATCCTGGTTGTACATGTTCATCTGGTTTTCCAATAATGAAATCTGGAGCAATGTGTACCGGTGATTTAGTTTTAACATCAACTTCTAGTGGAATGGGAACTTATCAATGGTATTATGGTGGCGTTGCTATAGTTGGTGAAACTAGTCAAGTATTAGATGTTTATTTATTACCTGGAGGAGGTATAATTGGCGACTATCAAGTTATGTGGACTGATACTTCATGTCATACCTCAACAATAAATGTAACGCAAACCCCAGTTACAATTAATGTATCTTCAGATAAAACTATCTGTATTGGCGAAAGCACTAATATATTTGCCAATGGAGCAACAACATACGCTTGGGATAATGGTTTACCTAATGCACAAATCCATACAGTAACTCCATTATCAACTACATTGTATCACGTTACTGCAACTAACTTTGATGCTTGTTGGGCTGTAGATAGCATATTAATAACAGTATCACCTTTACCTACAACTCCAAATATTACAGGTTCGCTAACAGTATGCCAAGGAGATTCTACAGAGCTTGATGCTGGCGGATATACTTCATACTTATGGAGTACTAATGACACAACTCGATCCATACATGTTTTTACAGGAGGGCTTTATGCTGTTACTGTTTCTAATGATGCAGGTTGCAAATCAAACTCAACAGTCACCGTAACATTATCCCCTAGTATTAATTACTATAAGTCCGAATCTCCAGCAAGTTGTTATGGATACACAGACGGTACAGTAACATTAAATGGTTCTGGCGGAATTCCTCCTTTAACATATGCTTGGTCTAATGGTTCCTCTACACAAAATTTAAGTAATGTTTTAGCAGGAAATTATTACTTTACAATTACTGATGTTATAGGTTGCACATCTGGTGGTTCAGCAACAATTAATCAACCAACAGAAGTAAATGTAGGTTTACAAAATGATATGACAATTTGTATTTCTGATACAATAGAACTATTTGCAGCAGCAACAGGAGGTACTGCGCCTTACAATTATTATTGGGACAATAACGAATTATCAACAATAATTAGTGTCAGCCCAATTGTTACGACTATTTATTCGGTTTATGCAGAAGATTTCTCAGGTTGCCGAAGTGACCTTCAATCTATAACCGTAAATGTTAGACCTCCTTTAACTTTAGATATGGATATTAGCGATTATTATGTATGTAAAGGAGATCCTGTTACCATATCAGCACAGGGTTATGGTGGCGATGGGAACTACACTTACACATTATCTGATGGAACAATAATAACTCCACCATATAGCTTCTATTCAACCAAAACAATTAAAGAACAAATAAGAGTTACGTTAACTGATAATTGCGTTACACCAGCTGTATTTGATACAATAACTATAAACTTACTTCCTTTACCAGAATTTACATTTCAACCAAATATTACATATGGTTGTCAACCTCTAGAAATTGAGTTTAGTCCTTATTCAAATAGTTCTTCATACACTTACAAATGGGATTTTGGTGATACTCAAAGCAGTAATAATAGCTCTGTTGAGACTAATCCTGTATACACATTTGAAAATGATGGAGTTTTTTCTGTAACCTTAATAGCAAAAACTGATTCAAATTGTGTAAACTCATTAACAGTACCAGAATTAATTGAAGTATATCAGAAACCAACATCAGAATTTTCATACGATAAAAGTAGTGCAAGCGTAATAAATCCAATTATTAATTTCACAAACAAGTCTGAATATGGTTACTCATACCATTGGGTATTTGGTGATGGAGACTCGTCTAGTGTATACTCTCCTTTACATAAGTATCCATCAATAACAAATGTTTGGTATGATGTGAATCTAATTACTATTAGCAAAAAAGATTGTAGAGATACTAGTTATCAAAATATTTATATTACAGGTGAGAATACAATATATGCACCTACTGCATTTTCTCCAGATAACGACAATATAAATGATTATTGGATGGTTACTGGAATTGGAATAGAAGAAAAACAATTTAAATTGTATATATTTGATAGATGGGGCGAACAAGTTTTCTATACTGTTGATCCTAAGGAATATTGGGATGGCAAAATAAATGGTCATAAAATAGGACTTCCAGGAGTATACACTTGGATTGTTTATTATTTAGATTCAGAAAATTTTAAACATACAAAATCTGGTAAATTAATGCTTTTACGATAAAAGTCATATTTTTAATATATAACCCTGACTACTTTTGGTCAGGGTTTTTTTTTAATAAATTTATGTAAATACTAATGTTCAAAATATAGTTTAACATTTTTTTTAGTGTATAAGTTTAATAAGAATCCTTTAGTAATATCATTTTTTTGAAATAATACTTAATTAATGTAATTTTGAATAAACTAAACATAGTTTAAAATGACTGAAATAAAAAGAAAACTTTTTGCAGAATTTACACCTACACCAACCAAAGAATGGGAAGATAAAATAAAGGTAGATTTAAAAGGTGCAGATTACAATAAAAAATTAATATGGAAAACACACGAAAATTTCGAAGTAAAACCATATTACAGAACCGAAGATTTAAAAGGATTAGAATATCTAAATAATAATCCATCTGAATTTCCATACAACAGGGGAAATAAATTAGACAATAATTGGAGAATTAATTATAATATTAATGTTTCTAAAATCGATGAAGCTAATAGCAGAGCACATAAATTAATTAAGCAAGGAGTTAATTCATTAAGTTTTTATGTATCCAACAATATTAGTCAATCAGATTTCGAAAATATTATTAATGATATAAATACAACTAAAGTAGAAATTATATTTTTAAGTTCAGACATTAATATCTTCGAAAATATTTCTGAGCACATAAATAATAGTAATAAGCAATTCTCTAATTTATTTTCGCCAGTTTCAAATTTAATTACAACAGGTAAACTAAATTCTGTTTCCGAAAATAATTTTGACTCTTTAGCAAAAAATCTATTACGCAATAATAGAACAATAAATATTTTAGGTTCTAATTACAAAAATGCAGGTTCAAATACAATTCAAGAAATTGCATATACAATCTCAGAAGCTACAGAATACATAGACAAATTAAGCGACAAAGGAATAAATCTAGAAGATATTGTAAGCAAAATGCAATTCACAATGGGAGTTAGCTCCGATTATTTTATGGAAATTGCCAAAATTAGAGCAACTAGATATATATGGGCAAAAATATGTGAAGAATATAAAATCGACGAAGCAAAATCTAAAATTTATATTCAAAGCGAAAATTCCGATTGGAACAAAACAATATACGATCCATATGTAAATATGCTTAGAACAACAACCGAAGCAATGTCGGCAATTATTGGTGGCACAGACTCTCTTTACATAAAAGGTTTCGATAGCATAATAAATTCCGATAATAATTTTGCCGATAGAATTGCAGTAAACACACAAAATATCCTAAAAGAAGAATCATATTTCGATAAAATTACAGATCCTTCAGCAGGTTCATATTATATAGAAAATCTTACGAATAATCTAATTGATGAAGCTTGGAAATTATTTTTAGAAACAGAAAACAAAGGCGGGATAATCTCAGCGTTTAAAAAAGAAATAATTCAAAACAATATCAAAGAAATTTCAAATAAACGAAGTAAAAATTTAGCAACAAAAAAAGAAATTCTTTTAGGAACTAATCAATATCCAAATTTATTAGAGGAAATAGAAAGCAATACAATTTCTAATAAAATTACAGACTTCGATATTCAACCAATAAATATTCATAGAGGAGCAGAAGCGTTAGAGAGTATTAGATTAGAAACTGCTAAACTAGATAAAAAACCAAAAGTATTTTTGTTTACTTACGGTAATTTAACAATGCGAAAAGCAAGAGCTATGTTTGCTACAAACTTTTTTGGAGTTGCTGGTTTCGATGTAATTGACAACGCAGATTTCGAAAATATAAATGATGGCATTACCAAGTTTATATCTACAAAATCAGATTTGGTAGTAATTTGTAGTGCCGACGACGAATATTTAAGTATAGCTACAGAAATTTCAAAAATAATAGACAATAAAAAAATTATTGTAGCAGGTTATCCAAAAAGTATTATAGATGATTTAGCAAAAATAAATATTACGAACTTCGTTCACGTTAAGTCAAATTTAATCGACGAATTATCAAAATATCAAAAACAATTATCAATTAATAAATGATAGGTTGCCGTTTTCAAACTTTTTAACTTTACAAACAAATTAAAATGAAACCAAATTTTAATAATCTCAATATAAAAGAAAATCGTAAAAGCAAAGTATCAGCTAGCGGTTTCGAGCAAGAAAATAATATAAAAGAAAATTGGCTAACAGCCGAAAAAATCAATCTTAAAGGAATATATTTCGATAAGGATATTTCAGACATTGAACACCTTGAATACGCAGCAGGCTTACCACCATTCTTACGTGGACCATATTCTGGAATGTACGCAATGCGTCCGTGGACAATTCGTCAATACGCAGGATTTTCTACTGCAGAAGAATCAAATGCATTCTACCGTAGAAACCTAGCAGCCGGACAAAAAGGATTGTCAGTAGCTTTCGATTTAGCAACACACAGAGGTTACGATTCCGACCACGAAAGAGTAGTTGGCGATGTAGGAAAAGCTGGTGTAGCAATAGATTCTATTTTGGATATGAAAGTGCTTTTCGATCAAATTCCGCTAGATAAAATGTCTGTTTCTATGACAATGAATGGTGCTGTACTTCCAATTTTAGCATTTTATATTGTAGCAGGAAAAGAGCAAGGCGTCAGTCTAGCTAAACTTAGCGGAACAATCCAAAACGATATTCTAAAAGAATTTATGGTGCGTAATACATACATTTATCCACCAAAAGCATCAATGAGAATTATTGCTGATATCTTTGAATATACATCTAAAAAAATGCCTAAATTTAACTCAATAAGTATTTCTGGCTATCATATGCAAGAAGCTGGAGCTACTGCCGATATTGAGTTAGCATACACCTTAGCAGATGGTTTAGAATATCTAAAAGCTGGAGTAAATGCAGGAATGGATATAGATTCTTTTGCACCAAGATTATCATTTTTCTGGGCAATTGGTATGAATCATTTTATGGAAATCGCAAAAATGCGAGCAGGACGTTTACTTTGGGCTAAAATTGTAAATAAATTTAATCCTATAAATCCTAAATCATTAGCTTTAAGAACACATTCACAAACTTCTGGTTGGAGCTTAACTGAGCAAGATCCGTTTAATAATGTATCAAGAACTTGCATAGAAGCAATGGCTGCAACGCTTGGTCACACACAATCGTTACACACAAATGCACTCGATGAGGCAATTGCTCTGCCAACAGATTTCTCTGCTAGAATTGCTAGAAATACACAGATCTATATTCAAGAAGAAACAAATATTTGTAAATCTCTTGACCCTTGGGCTGGTTCGTATTATGTAGAGAAATTAACCGACGAATTGGTTCATAAAGCGTGGACTTTAATAGAGGAAGTTGAAGAACTTGGAGGAATGGCAGAAGCAATAGAAACAGGAATCCCAAAAATGAGAATTGAAGAAGCTGCTGCACGAAAACAAGCAAGAATAGATTCTGGCAAAGACACAATTGTTGGTGTAAACAAGTATCGATTAGAGAAAGAAGATCCTATAGATATTTTAGAAGTAGATAATACAGCAGTTAGAGAATCTCAAATTGCACGGTTAAATAAACTTAAAGCAAACAGAAATAACGAAGAAGTAATACAAGCATTAGAAGCAATTACAAAATCGTGCGAAACAGGAAAAGGTAATTTATTAGAATTAGCCGTTGATGCTGCCGAAAAACGCGCAAGTTTGGGCGAAATTTCTGATGCAATAGAAAAAATAGAAGGGAGATATAAAGCCGTGATAAAATCAATTTCAGGAGTATATTCATCAGAATCTGGCGATGATAATTCATTTAAAAAAGCAAGAGAATTAACCGAGAAATTTGCAAAATTAGAAGGTAGACAACCAAGAATAATGATTGCAAAAATGGGACAGGATGGTCACGATAGGGGCGCAAAAGTTGTTTCTACAGGATACGCAGATATGGGTTTTGATGTAGATATAGGACCCCTTTTCCAGACTCCTGCCGAGGCTGCAAAACAAGCCGTAGAAAATGATGTTCATATTCTTGGAGTTTCTAGTTTAGCCGCAGGGCACAAGACTCTTATTCCACAAGTTATTGCAGAACTTAAAAAACTTGGAAGAGAAGATATTATGATAATTGCAGGTGGCGTAATTCCCGCACAAGATTACGATTATTTATACAAGGCTGGTGTAGCAGGGATTTTTGGTCCAGGTAGTTCTGTATCGGAAGCTGCAATTTCTATATTAGAAATCTTATTAAAGAATATTGAAGAATAAATAAGAGATACTAAATACTAATTTATATCTTTGTTAGATATTAACTAAAAACTAAAATTATGACAGAAGAAAAATCAAATGCTGGTCAAGGATTAGGAATTGCAGGTTTAATATTAGGTATTATTGCATTAATAATTTCTTTTATTCCCTGTTTAGGAATGTACGCATTAGTTCCTGGTATAATAGGCATAATATTAGCTGCTATTGGATTATCACAAGCAAATAAATCTAACGGTGCAAAAGGATTAGTGATTGCCGCTTTAGTTTTGTCTATTTTGGGTTCTATGATAGCGGGATATCAGTGGTACGCAATATCAAGAGTAGTTAGCAGTGTTACTGGTATAGAAAACTTTATGGAAGACTATAGCGAAAATATTGAAGAACTAAGCAATCAATTAGAAGGTTTAAACGAAGAACTAGAAGCAGATTTAGAAGAATCTAGCGAAGAATTAAAAGAACTTAATATCAATAATATTGATTTCTCTAAAAAACTTTCAGACGAACAATTCGACAAAATCATGGTTGCTTACGAAGGTACTTTAAAAGATTACGTAAAAGTTATTGAAAAAGCAGAAAGTGGTGATTTAAGTGTCTTAGGTTCATCATTAACATTAGTAACTAAGTTAACACTTATAGGTTCTAAACTAGCTATTGCTGCTCCACATTTAACAGAAGAGCAAGCAGAAAGAATAGACGAAATGAACGAACGTTTCGACGAAGCTTCTAAATAATTTTTAAATATAAAATCTTATTATTAAGACTAATATACGAGTCTTATTGAAAGATAAAAAATACAAGCAACATAATATCTTATCTAGAAATTAGGTAAGATATTTTTTTTATTATCATTAATTTATAAAATAGATTAAGACAAAAATGAAAAATAAATTAATTTTTATTAAACAAAGCTTCTGTTTTTCGAAGTGGGAAAATAAGAATTATTCTATTTTTAGAAGTTTAGGAAAAGTAATTAAAATAAGTACATTAGGCTTAGGCTATGTTTTAATTTCTATTCCAACTAGCGTATTTGCACAAACAGATACAGTTAAAATAAACGAAGTAAAAATAGAAGCTCTTAGCATCCCCGTTTCGTATACAGAAACTAACCGTATCGTTACGGTAATAACGAAAGAAGAAATAGAATATGCGCCAGTGCAAAGCATTACCGACCTGTTAGAATATTCGCTTAATGTGGATGTACGACAAAGAGGAATGTTCGGAGTTCAATCAGATATTAGTATTAGAGGCGGTTCATTCGACCAAATATTGATTCTGCTAAACGGAGTAAAAATAAACGATCCTCAAACTGGACACCACAACTTTAACCTTCCGGTAGATTTATCAGACATAGAAAAAATAGAAATTCTAGAAGGCGCAGGAGCCAGAGAATTTGGACCAAATGCTTTTTCTGGAGCAATAAACATTATCACCAAACAAAGTTATAAAAACAACATCAAACTAAGATTTACCGAAGGCGAACACAATCTACACTCAAGTTCTATTTCCGGAACAATTAAAAATGGTAAACTATCGCAACAAATATCTTTAAATAAAAAACTAAGCAAAGGATACATTAAAAACACCGATTTCGATGAATTTAATACATTCTATCAGGCAGACTATTCTATAAAAGAAAATACAAAATTGAACTTTCAGGCAGGATACAACAATAAATCATTTGGCGCAAATAGCTTTTACACACCTGCTTATCCAGACCAATACGAGCAAACAAAAACATATTTTTCTTCTGCTAAATTAACTACCGGAGAAAAAGTAAAAATCTCGCCTTCCATTTATTGGCGTCGACATCAAGACAGATTCGAGCTTTTTAGATACGAACCCGCATCTTGGTACAAAAATCATAATTATCATCTTACAAATGTAATTGGGGCAAAAGCAAATTTCAATTTTAAATCTAAATTTGGAAAAACGGCAATTGGTTTTGATATTAATCAAGAAAGTATTTACAGCAATGTATTGGGTGAAAATTTAGACGATACACTCACAGTACCTGGCGAAAAAGATGGTTTTTTTACAAAACATAGCACACGACAAAATACATCAATATTTATTAATCAAAATAAACAGCTTAAAAAGTTTAGCCTTTCTGGCGGATTACTTACGAATTGGAATTCTGTTTTTGGTATAAGTTACAGTCCTGGTGTGGATGTAGGATATTATATTTCTGATAATTTAAAAGCATTTACATCGTATAATCAAGCAATACGATTGCCTACTTTTACAGATCTATATTACGTTGGACCAACAAATATTGGTAACTCCGATCTTAAACCAGAGTTTGCAGAAACCATAGAATTTGGATTAAAGTATTCTAGCAATAAATACATTGCAAATGCCGCCATTTTCCACAGAAAAGGAACCAATATTATTGATTGGGTACGTAAATCAGATACTTTAAAATGGGAAAGCCATAATCTTACAACCCTAAATACAAGTGGGTTTGAAATATCAAACAAATTTATTTTTGATAAAAACTCGTACTTAAAATCAATTAGATTAGACTATTCTTTTCTAACTATTACTAAACAATCCGAAGAATATATTTCTAAATATTCGTTAGATTATCTAAAACATAAAGTATCTGTGAGTATAAATCACAAGATTTATAAGAATTTATCTGCATTTTGGAAAATATCATATCAAGACAGAGAAGGAACTTACACAAACTTCAATACAGGTTTAGAGGCAGATTATACACCATTTACTTTAGGTGATCTTAGAATTATGTATTCAAAAAAACTTTACAAGCTATACATTGAGGCATCTAATTTAACTAACAAAGAATATATTGATATTGCAAATATAAACATGCCAGGAAGATGGATAAAAGGCGGTGTAATAATAAATTTAGACCTTTAATTCTTAATATTTTTTGTTTCTATAATTATTATTTATTACTAAAGATAATGAATTACCTCGACCCAAGGGTACGAGGTATCAAATAGGAAATATTTTTTTACTCGACGTAAGCGTCGGGGAATTAAACCCATTGGGCTATCGCCCTGCGATTAAAATAATATAAAATGAAAAAGTTTAGATTAGTATTATTGGGGTTAATTATAATTTCATTAGCATCACTAAATTCATACGAAGTAAAAACTACCGCCGAAGGAACAGAAACTGCTAAAGAGGCACTAGGCAGGATAAATGCTGCTGCTGATTCTAGCCAAATTAATAATATCAAAAAGTCTGAGTCTGAGGATTAGTTCATAGTTTTAAATAATTCTATCAAAATAAATACATTGTCAATCTAACTAAATTAGACAGAAAGTTATTATAACAATTATTATTTTTAATTGAGTTACAAATTCCTTTTGCAATACACAATATAAATATTCAGTTTATTGAATATATTAATATTTTATTAAAAAAGATTATTATCTTTGCACTCAAGTAAATATTTACAATTAACTCAAATTAAATTAATTTAGAATGAAAAAATTTAGATTAGCATTATTAGGATTAGCAGTAGTTTCAATGACTGCTTTAAGCTCATGTGGTGGTGGAATGACAGATACTGAAGCAGATGCTGCAGCAAATGACATTCTTAACGAATTAAACGAAACTTTAGATTCAGCTATGAATGCTGTTGAAGAAGTTGTTGTTGAAGAAGTTGTTGTTGAAGACACTACTGCTACAGAAGAAGAAGTTATTGAAGAAGTTATTGCTGAGTAAGCAATTATCGTTAATAGCGAAACTAAAAAAACCATTTCAAATAATTTGAGATGGTTTTTTTATTTGATTTATTTTTATCTACCTACAACCATTTATCCACAAACTCTTCGTACTTATAATTTTTTAAATACTCACAAGCCTCATCTGCTGTATTGCAAATATAGTATAAGTCTTTAAAACCTTTATTTGTAAATTTCTCGTTATAAAAAATCTCGAATTGTTCTAATAATGCATTATAGAAACCATCTGTATTTATAAAAACTATTGGCTTTTGATGATATTTTAATTGTTTTAATGTAATTACTTCAAGAACTTCTTCTAGAGTACCAAAACCTCCTGCAAGAACAACAAAAGCATCTGAATATTTATTCATTAATGTTTTGCGTTCTGCCATATCTTTAGTTACAATTAATTTATCTAATGTCTCCGAAAAAATTCCTGTCTTATGCAATCTCTCAGGTATTATTCCTGTAACTTTTGCAGAATTACTTCTTGCTCCACGTTCTAGCTCACCCATTAACCCAATTTTTCCAGCACCATGAACTAGATTTTTTCCATGTTCACTTAATAATCTCCCAAACTTGTAAGCTGTTTCGAAATATTTTTTGTCTATATCGTCGCTTGATGAACAAAAAACGCATATTGTATTTATATCTTTCATATTTTTTTGAGTTTAAGTAATTTATAGATTTAAAAGTTAATCTTCTCAAGTAATTTAATTAAACTCTTCTTTAATTTTATCTGCCACTCTAAACGAATTGGCATAAATTGTCCACGTATATGGCACGCTACCACCTGTTGGCATAAAACTAGCATCAGTAATATATAAATTTTTTACATCATGTGCTCTACAATTTTTATCAAGTACTGATTTTTGTGGATTAATGCCAAATCTGCAACCTCCAGCAACTAAATTTGGTGGTGCACTTCCACTTACACCTAGCTTTATGTTCTTTGTTCCTAGTTTTTCTAAAACAAGTTTTGCTTTCTCACCAAGATAATTTCCTACTTTTATGTCTTGCTCGTGATAACCTAATCTTATTCGTGCTACTTTATCGCCCCACTTATCTTCTACATCTTTATCTAGACTCACAAAACAATCATTAGTTGGAAGCCAATCGTTAAAAATTTCGAAAGTAATTTTTCGCTGTTCTGTAAAGTATGAATGTATTTTATCTTTTAACTCCGTTCCGTAAAGTAATCTCCCATTATCGAATTTCTGACGAACGGCTTTTCTTATACCATTTGCGTGCTCGAATAAAAAATCTACTGTGCCGCCTTTTGCTTTTCCTCCAAAATCGGTATCATTAATTTCGTACCAATTCTGAATCGATCTATTAACGAATAATCCACCAACCATTAATGCAGAAAAATCCTTATCAGAAAAATCTTGCTTTAGGAACTGACCAGAGCCTAATCCCCCACCCGAAAAAATTAAGTTTTTTCCTACTAATCCATTATTATTTGCTAATCCGTTTTTAAAATTATCGCTTTTGCTTAAAAGTAATAATCTTGATGTTTCTATTGCTTGTGCAGCAATTACAAATACTTTTGCACTAATTTCTTGTTTATTATTTTCTCTATCGTGATAAAATGCTTTTTCTACCTTATTGTCTGTGTTTGATTTTAAGTAATAGACTTTAGAGTATGGTAAAATTGTGCAATTTCCTGTTTCTAATGCATCGTTAAGTAGAGCTACTCTAGAACTTCCTTTTGCATCAGACGAACAACCATAAGATCCGCAATAATTCGAATAAACACATGAATTACGTTTATTTAATGGTTTAGAAATTATTGACCTTGCTACATCTACAGACAAATATCCTAAATCGTTGCAGGCTAAATCTATCCATTTTGAAACAATATTTGTAGCCAATGGTGGATATGGAAATTCTTTTGTTGACCGTGGTTCTAGGGTTGAGTGCGACACAACTTTTCCAGACACACCAACCACCCGTTCTACTTTCTCGTAAAATGGTTCTAGATCTTCGTAAGAAATTGGCCAATCTACAATATTTGCTCCTTTAATTTCGCCATAAGTAGATAGTAATTTAAAATCTTTTGGTTTCATTCTATGGAAATATCCGCTCATAAAATTTGATGAACCGCCAACACAGTTTCCATTCCAGAAATCTCTTCCTCCATCTGCATTAGATTCTGCGATCCATTCTCCTTTAGAATTTTTTTTCTCTAAAACTTGTGGTTCGTCTTTAAGATTTGGGGTGTATACAGAACGCCTACTGCTTACAATTTCGTCTTTTGTAAAATCTTCTGTTTTTATCCAAGGACCTTTCTCAAGAATTACAACTGTTTTTCCCGCTTTAGATAATTCGTATGCTATTGGCCCGGCACCTGCCCCACTACCAACGATACATATATCATAGATTTTACTCATTATCTATTTGCTAAAGTTTCTTTAATATTACCATACAAAATTTCTTTTCTAGGTCGAGGGTTTCCAGGGTTATGATTCAGCCATTTCCATCCTAATTCATCAATATTTCCTTCATATAATGGATCTGCTAAAACAGCCTCTATAATGTAAGTTATTATTATTGATAGCCAGTCTCTTCCCCAGCTTTCATCTGAAATTATTTTAACTAAATTATTTTGCTGATTGCTATCTAAATTTAGATAATCCTTATCATAATTTTCTATTGATGTTTGATTTACCCAACTTAATCCATCAATAATATATTTTTTATCTTTTGTAGATTTATTTTCGTCAGACAATATCCAAAGTAAATATTTATCTGCATTTACATCTGAGGCCGATGGACTATTTTTAGTTTTTGGGAATAATATTTCTTGTATAGAAGTTAGTAAGCGTAATTTCTCATTGTTTAATTTTCCATCTTCTACAAAAGAATTCTCTTTATTACTACAAGACGAAATTGGTATTTGCGTAAAAAGTCCTGCCACTATTAAACCCCTAATAAATTGCTTTCTAGTTAATTTAGAATTAGCAAAATAAAATGGTTCTCTGAGTGAATTAATTATACTTTTTTCTTTTATTTCTTTCAATCTATTTATTTATTTTATCTCAAAGATAAAAAAAAGGTTGTCTAAATAATAGACAACCTTATCTTAAATTATTTTTATTTTAATATTATTCAAACTCTCTAAAAGTTTTCTTAATAATTTCTAATGCTTCGTAAAGTTCTGTTTCTGTAATAACTAATGGTGGAGCAAATCTAATGATATGTCCATGAGTTGGTTTTGCTATTAATCCATTATTTTTTAATGCAATACAAACATCCCATGCTGTTTTATCACCTTTTGGTTTAATAATTACAGCATTTAGTAATCCTTTACCTCGAACTAGTTCAATCATATCAGAGTCTATAGAACTAAGCTCATCTCTAAAAATTTTACCTAATTTCTCTGCATTTTCTGCTAATTTTTCGTCTTTTACAACTTCTAGAGCTGCAATAGCAACTTTTGCTGCAATTGGATTTCCACCAAATGTAGAGCCGTGCTCGCCGGGTTTAATTACCAACATTATATCATCATCGGCTAAAACTGCTGAAACTGGAAAAACACCACCAGAAATTGCTTTACCTAAGATTAATACATCTGGTCTAACGTTTTCGTGATTTACAGCTAAAAGTTTACCTGTGCGTGCAATACCTGTTTGAACTTCGTCTGCAATAAATAATACATTATTCTTTTTACAAATATCGTAAGCAGCTTTTAAGTATCCATCTTCTGGAACATAAACACCTGCTTCGCCTTGTATGGGTTCCACTAGGAATGCTGCTACATTAGGGTCACTAAGTTCTTTTTCTAATGCTTCTAAATTATTATAAGGAACTACAACAAATCCAGGTGTGTACGGTCCAAATCCTTTGTAAGAATCAGGATCTGTAGACATAGAAATAATTGTAATTGTACGACCATGAAAATTATCTTCACAAACAACAATTTTTGCTTCATTTTCTGGAATTCCTTTTTTAGCATATCCCCATTTACGAGCTAGTTTAAGAGCTGTTTCGTCAGCCTCTGCACCTGAGTTCATAGGTAAAACTTTATCGTAGCCAAAATATTTAGTTACGTATTCTTCGTACTCGCCTAAAACATCGTTATAAAATGCTCGTGAAGTAAGTGTAAGTTTTTGAGCCTGCTCGGTCATAGCTCCAACAATTTTAGGATGACAATGACCCTGATTCACAGCAGAATAAGCTGATAAAAAATCAAAATACTTTTTGTCTTCTACGTCCCAAACATAAATACCTTTTCCACGGTTTAAAACCACTGGTAGTGGATGGTAGTTATGTGCTCCGTATTTGTCTTCTCTAGCTATATAATCTTGTGAGTTCATAATTTTTATGTATATATTATTTTACTACTTCTAATAATTCTACTTTAAAAAGTAATGTTGAATAAGGCTCAATTCCTTGATTTCCATTTGCTCCATAAGCTAAATTATAAGGAATATAAAATTCAAAGGTTGCGCCCTCTGACATGTACTGTAAACCTTCTGTCCATCCACTAATAACTTGGTTTAACGCAAATTCTACTGGCTGACCTCTATCAAAAGAACTATCGAAAACAGTTCCGTCTAATAATGTACCATGATAATTTACTTTTACCGTATTTGTAGCTAAAGGTTTTGATCCGTTTCCCTCTGTAAGAACTTTATATTGCAAACCACTTTCTAAAGTAACTACGCCATCTTTTTTTGAGTTTTCGTTTAAGAAATTTTGTCCAATTTCAATATTTTTCTCAAAAGTTTTGTTTTGCACAGATTGGCTAGTTTCTTGAAGTTTCATAAAATATGTTTGCAAGATATTTTTTGCATCTTCTTTAGATATTATTAAATCCCTTGCAGACATTACATCATTTATTGCTATAGCAATAGCATCACTGTTTAAACTATCTACACCATTAGTTTTTAAATTATTTGCGATGTCCACACCTAAACTATAGCTAATTGTGTCTATTTCCGAATTTAAATTTACTTCTTTATTTTCCATTGTTTCTGAATTACAAGATGATAATATTACTCCACTTAAAAATAATACTGTTAATAGATTCTTAATTTTCATGATTTATTTTTTTATTTTTTTTGCGAATATAAATTTTTAATATGAATTCTCAATACTTTATATTGATTAATTTCAATAAAGAAATATTCGTTACAAATTATCTAATTATTATCAACTACAATAATTAAAAAACCTCGAAGAATTTAATCTTCGAGGTTTAAATAAAGAACCTTATTTTTTCATCATTTCTGCATAATGCTTGTAAAATAATGGAATAGTTTCAATTCCTTTATAGAAATTGAATAATGGATAATTTTCGTTAGGCGAATGAATAGCATCTGATTCTAAACCAAAGCCCATTAATATTGATTTTATTCCTAAAACTTTCTCGAAAGTAGAAATAATTGGAATACTTCCTCCGCTACGAACCGGAATTGGTTTTTTACCAAAAGATTCGGAATAAGCTTTATCTGCAGCTAGATATGCTGTCATATTTGTTGGAGAAACGTAACCTTGCCCACCGTGTAAGAATTCTACTTCTACTTTTACGGATGTAGGTGCTATTTTCGTTAAATAATCTTTAATTAATTCTGCAATTTCTTCGTTGTCTTGATGAGGAACTAAACGCATAGATATTTTTGCTTGTGCTATTGAAGGTAAAACTGTTTTTGCTCCTTCTCCAATGTATCCACCCCAAATTCCGTTAACATCTAATGCTGGACGAATTCCTGTACGTTCGTTTGTAGAATATCCTTTTTCGCCAGAAACTTCTGTTAAGTCTAATGCTTTTTCGTATTCAGATAAACTAAATGGTGCTTTTGCCATTTCTGTTCTTTCTTCTGTTGAAAGAACTTCTACTTTATCATAAAACCCAGGAATTGTAATTTTTCCGTCTTCATCGGTAAGTTTGCCTATCATTTCTGATAAAACATTAATTGGATTTGCAACTGCACCACCAAAAATACCTGAGTGTAAATCTTTATTTGGACCTGTTACTTTAACTTCTACATATGTTAAACCACGTAATCCTGTTGTAATAGAAGGAATATCTGGGGCAATCATTCCTGTATCTGAAACTAAAATAATATCAGCTTTAAGCATTTCTTTATTCTGCTCGCACCATTTACCTAGGTTTGGAGAACCAATTTCTTCTTCGCCCTCTATCATAAATTTAACATTACAAGGTAGGGTATCAGTTTTTACCATAAGCTCGAAAGCTTTTGCGTGCATATATGCTTGACCTTTATCGTCGTCGGCACCACGAGCATAAATTTTACCATCTCTAATCTCTGGCTCGAAAGGTGGTGAGTCCCACAATTCTAATGGATCTACTGGCATTACGTCCATATGTCCGTAAACTAAAACTGTTGGCAAAGCTGGGTCGATAATTTTCTCGCCATAAGTTACTGGATTTCCTTCTGTTTCGAAAATTTCTGCTTTATCTGCACCTGCTTCCAATATTGCTTTTTTCCAATATTCAGCAGCTCTGTACATATCTGGTTTGTTTGCTTCTAACGAACTAATAGATGGTATTCTAATAAGATCGAATAATTCATCTAAAAACCTTTGTTTGTTTTCTTCGATGTAATTTTTAATTTTTTCCATTTCTTTAAATATTTAATCCTTAATAGTTTATTTATTTCTGTTATAATTTATATACATAAGATTTAAAAATTTGCACATTATCTATTTTTCTTAATTTACAAATTATAATTATCGTTTTCTCAAATTCTGTGGCAAATAATATCTAAAATCAATACTAATGTAATCGCCTTTTGTTATTATGTATGCATCGGCAGCTCCAATAATATCTTTTTTATAATATAGAACGTTTAGCATATTTTCAAAATCCCTTTTGTACGATACGCCGATATAAAAATAACCATTTTTTTTGGTTCTATACTCCCATCCTACATTTATTATTGATGCGAATGTAATAAACCGGAACTTTAGACCATAAATATTCTCTACAATAATATTTGAGGGAAAATAATTCATCAACAATCCTGCGGAGGTATTCATGTAAATTTTATCTGAGAGTCTAACGTAAACAGACCCTGATACTGGTATCTCGTAAGAAATAAATTTAAGCTTGCGACTTATTGTAGTATCTATACTTTCTGAGCTAGCAATATATGTTCGTCGCACAAAATTAATTCCTGTATTAAACGAATAGTGTTTTGTAAAATCGTGTTTTATTCCCATTCCAAAAATATAACTTGGTCTGGTTTCTAATATGTATTTTGTATTGTCTGATACTTTTG
>DAOVTE010000144.1 GCA_030627705.1 Bacteroidales bacterium | reverse complement strand
CTATAATCTTTACAATATTAACCTGACGGTAAAATATAGCCTTATATAGGATTTTTTTGTATCTTTACTTTTATGGAGAAAGTAGATTTTAGAAAGTTATCTATTCAAGAAAGAAATAGCTATAGGAAACGAGCAATCAGCCTTGTAAACTCGGGCAAAAAGCAAAAAGAAGTTGCCGAGTTTTTTGGAATACGAGCTAAGACTGTTAGTGATTGGGTAAAATCATATAAGCTTAATGGAGTCAGGAGTTTAACCGAATCTAAACGAGGAGTTAAATCAGAGGATAAGAAGCTTCTTACGGCTGAACAGGAATTGTTAGTTCAGAAGATGATTATTGATACAATGCCAGATCAACTGAAATTACCTTATGGTCTATGGACTCGAAAAGCAGTGAGAGAATTAATAGAGCGAGAATTAAAAATTATACTTGCAATTACAACAACTGGAGATTACCTGAGGTCATGGGGATATTCACCCCAAAAACCTAAGAAAAAAGCATATGAACAAAATTCAAAAGCTGTAAAAAAGTGGTTAGAAGAAGAGTATCCTGCAATAAAAAAGAAGGCTAAGGATGAGGATGCTGAAATTAATTGGGGAGATGAAACAGGAGTTAGAAACAATAGTCAACATGGACGCTCATATGCTCCAAAAGGAAAAACGCCTGTAAAAACGAGTATGGCAAAATGATTTTCAGTAAATATGATATCCACAGTAACTAATCAGGGCAAGTTAGAGTTCATAATCTATACAGGAACAATAAATTCAGATAGGTTCATCGAATTTATGGTCCAATTAATAAAAATGAAAAAGAGGAAAGTTTATCTAATACTAGACAACTTGAGAGTGCACCATAGCAAACTTGTAAAGAAATGGGTAGAAAAAAACAAAGATGAAATAGAGTTGTTTTATTTGCCTTCATATTCACCTGAGAAAAATCCTGACGAATATCTCAACTGTGATTTAAAATATGATCTTTCTGATAAGCCTTCTCCCAAGAATCAACAAAAATTATAAAATAACCTTCAGAGTCATATGGACTCATTAAAATCAAGCCCAGAGAGAGTAAAAAAATACTTTCAGCATAAAGATATAAAATACGCTGCTTAATAGTTATTAATTATCGTCGGGTTAATAATGAATACTTTTTTTCTAGTCAACCAAGCATTTATGTGTTTAGAATTAAAGCTTAAGTAATATTGAAAAACAAATTTCTTGTTTTTAATGAACTACCTAATAATGTAAGGTTCTTTTAGATAAAAAAGTTTAAAAGATTAGAAAATAAGATTAAATATATAGCCAGAGATAATAATGCAAAGCGTTACTACTCCAAAGAAAATTCCAATTAATTTAAAGCTCATTACTTTTTTTAAAAGCATAGCTTCGGGTAATGATAAGCCAACAACTCCCATCATAAATGCAATAGCAGTTCCTAAAGGAATTCCTTTTGCTACAAGTACTTGTACTACAGGCAAAATACCTGATGCATTTGAGTACATTGGCACTGCTAAAATAGTTGAAATTGGTACTGCAAATAAATTGGCTTTACTCATATATTGTTCAAAAAAACCTTCGGGTATATAGCCGTGCATTAATCCGCCTATGGCAATTCCTATTAATACATATGGTAAAATGCCTTTAAGTATTTTTAAAACCTCATTCCAAATAATTGGCAAGCGTTGCCTAAATGTTTGCTTTTCTGAAATAAATTGTTCTTGCTCTTTTTCTGCATTTGCAAGAATTTCTTTTACCCAAGGTGTTAAATATGGTTCTAGTCTTAATTTCTGTAGAATAATACCTGATATCATACCCAATAAAACTCCACTTACAACATAAATAATAGTTGTTTTAAATCCAAACAACCCTACAAATAGACCAATTGCAACCTCGTTTACTAATGGAGAGGTAACTAAAAATGCAAAGGTTACTCCTAAAGGAATTCCTCCTTTTACAAAGCCTATAAACAGAGGGATTGATGAGCAAGAACAAAATGGAGTTACAACTCCAAACAGACTTGCCATTAGATATTCAAAACCATATAATTTCTTTCGTGATAAGTAATTTCTTACTTTATCAACAGGAAAATAACTATTGATAATTCCCATCAAAAAGATTACAACAAATAATAGTATGAAAATTTTAACAGTATCGTAAATAAAGAAATTTAGTGCTTCGGCTAAATGGCTTTCCATATTCATATTAAGAACATCGAATACTAAATAATTTGCTATATTTTGTACCCAATCAAACATAAATTTACATATTCTTATTTATTATTTTTTGGAGCTCTTTTGTAGAAATATATCCAGTATGTCTATATATTTCACTGCTGTTTTTATCTAAAATAATTTGAGTAGGTATTGCGTTTACGCCAAAATATTTTGCTGCTTTTTTGCCCCTATCTTCTGTTACTCTTATAGTATTAATATTTATCTTTTCTTTAAATATTAATTTTATCTCAGCCAATACAGTATCCATTCTCATACATGGTTTACATCCATATCCACCAAGTTCTATTAAGCTAATATCGAACGGTTTTACATTGTTAATATTATTAAACTGATTAAAAAATATTAAGCTATCAGATTGATTTAAAATCACATCAGAGTTCTTTAATTTATAGCTAGTAACAAAGCAGTTTAGTTTATCTTTAAAAGCAAACAATACAACAAACCCAATAACCATTAATGCTATAAACAATATGCTTGTATATTGTTTCATTTATAATTTGTATATGAAATTGTATGCGTTATTTCCTCTTAGATATTCTGCAAGACCAATTAATCCATCAGTTAAATATTTTACTTTATAACCTTTGGTTTGTAGGTATGTCATTGCTATTATAGCCCTATCTTTATGAGGACAAGCAGTAACTATTATCTTACTCTTATCTAATTTAGCTAGGCTATTTGGCAATTTTGATAATGGAATATTTATTGCAATTGGCATATTCCACGATTTGTATTCTTCTTCAAAACGTATATCAACTAATATTGCTTCCTCACTTATTAATAATTCTACTAATTTGGCACTTTTAATTTTCATTTCAGTTCTCGAATCATAATCGTAATTTATTAGATATTCTTCTAAATCAGTATTTTGAGATATAGCACAAGAATTTAATAGTAGAGTAATTATTATTGGTAATATTATTCGTTTCATAATTTTATTGTTTTAATAGTTCTAGTATTTCTTCTTTTGAAGGAACTCGTCCTTTAATTTTTACTTCTTCATTAATTACCACTGCTGGAGTCGTCATTACATTGTATTTCATAATATCCAATATATCTTCTACCTTCTCAATACTTGCATTAATATTGTTTTCTTCTACAACTGAGGTTACTATAGCTGTAGTCTGTTTGCATTTAGAACATCCTGTTCCTAATACTTTAATTAGTGTACCCATGTTTAAATAGTTTATCGCAAATAAGCGATTTAATTAATAATTTTTTTATATTTCACAGTTTTTATTATCAATATTATTTTCGAAAAAATTAGAAAATAGTTCTTTTGCAATACTCCAATTTTTTGAATTTATGCAATATTTTATTTTAGGGGGCTTTACTTCTCCTTTTATTAAACCTGCATTTTTCAATTCTTTTAAGTGTTGCGAAATTGTAGATTGTGCTATAGGGAAAACATCTACTAAATCGCCAGTAAAACAACAGGATTGATTGTTTAAATAATTTAAAATCTCAATGCGTGTAGGGTGTCCTAAAGCTTTTGCAATAAGTGCAATATCTAAAGAATTTTGCTTGTAATTAATATTTTCTAATGCTCTATTCATCTCTAATCGCAAATATACGATTAGTTTTTTGAAACGCAATTATTTTTGTTTATCTTTTTTATTTACTGATATTATGATACTTACAGATAAACTTCTTTGATGTGGTAATTTTTTGTTTATATATTATTAAGTTCGCCAAAACTCTAGAAAAAACATTTATTTGGCAGCTTATACCCAATTACTAAACAACAAATCTACGGTAAGTTGATTTTCTATAATATCTGAACTTTATTCATTTTTTTGGTTTTAGAGTCTAAATGTTTTTATCATAAAAAAATAAATCTGTTGCAATTTTATCAGAAATAAAAAGACCAGAATTTGTTAATGTAAAAATGTTCTTGCTTAATTTAACAAACCCATTATTAACATATTTCTGAATATTTTTTTCAAAATTAAATAAATATTTATTACCAAAATTCTCTGAAATATAATTTGCATCTATGCCCCAATATGTTCGAATACTTGTTAAAATATACTCATTATATTTATCAGCAGATGATAAAGTCTCTTTATCGAAATATTGCTGATTATTTATAATTCCCTCGGTGTATTTCTTATTGCTTGGATAATTCCATTGCCTAGATTTTAAATTAAACGAATGTGCTGATGGTCCAATACCAATATATTTTTGCTGTTTCCAATAATTACTATTGTGCTTTGATATATAATTTGGTTTTGCAAAATTTGATATTTCGTAATGCTCAAAATTAGCTTTTTTTGTTTCGTTTATCAGTATCTTAAATTGCTCAATACTTTCTGAATCTGGAATTTCAGAGATTTTTTTATCCTTAAGAAATTTATAAAAAACCGTATTTGGTTCGTATGTTATATGATATGCAGAAATATGTGTAGGATTTAACGAAATTGCTTTGTCGATATTTTTTCTCCAGTTCTCTATGCTTAGGTTTGGTAGACCATAAATTAAATCTATACTAAAATTAGTGAAGCCTACTTTTATACTTCTTTTTATTGATTCTTCGGCAGTTGTAGCATTGTGACTTCGATTCATTAATTGTAAATCATTATCGAAAAATGACTGAACACCAATGCTTAAGCGGTTAATTTTATTTTGCTTTAGTATTTGTAAATACTCGTTGGATAAATCGTCTGGATTTGCTTCGAAAGTAATTTCTGCGTTATTTTCAATATTGTAATTATTATAAACAGAGTTTAATATTTCTGATAATTCATTTTCTGTTAAAACAGAAGGAGTGCCGCCGCCAAAATAAATAGTATTAATATTTTCGTTAGCTAAATAGTTTTTTCTTAGCGAGAGTTCTTTAATTATAGAAGAAATTACAAGTTCTCTGTCTTTTGTAGAAACAACGGAATAGAAGTCGCAATAATAGCATTTCTTCTTACAAAATGGAATGTGAATATAGATTCCTGCCATAGGATATTTACATGCTAGTTCTTTTTATAAAAGTCGTTAAGATTTGTTCTAATTGAGAATAAATTAGAAGCTCCTGCTAAATGATAAGTAGACCTTCCGTAGCTAAAGTAAAATTTAGAAATTTTTATTCCGAAGCCAAAAGAAAAGCCTACAATAGAAGTACGAGTTGCAATTTTAAGTTCTTGTCGGCGTTGATAATTGTAGCCAACATTTAGAAAAAAGTTTTTCATAGGAATTATCTCTGCTCCAATAATTATGTGTCTGAATACCTCATCGGTAATATCTGCAACTAAATTATTATTAGGCTCTTCTGTAGATGGCTCTAAGGAAGTTTCTTCTTTTTCGTTTGGGTTATCGAAACTCATGTTGTACTCTAAAAGATTTTGTGCAGTAAGTGAAAAACGTAATGGTGCGTGCTTTAATCCTTTAGTTATTCCAATTTGTATATCGGCAGGAATAGGCTCTCTATTACCTGGTATAAAAGGTTTAATCTGTCCACCAAAGTTTTTTAGTACAATTGCTGACGAGAAAAGTTTATCTGGATTATAATATAGAACTCCTGCATCAACAGCAATCCCATTAGAATTGTATTCACCTAAAATAGATAAAATTGTTTTTAAGCTAGTTCCAAAACTTATTTTATCTGTAAGTTTCTGCGACCATGTTAGGTTTAAAGAATATTCAGATGCCGAGAAAGAACCAAGTATTAGACCTGTTTCATTTGCCTCGGTAAATTCTCCATAATTTACATGATGAACTCCTGCTGCAAAGTTTCCGTATTTTTTATAAGTTTTTGCGTAAGAAAAATAACCATAGTTTATTGTAGAAAAATAATTTACAAAATTATAAACTAGATGATTAGTCATAGAATCGCTTAAAGCTGCAGGGTTACTGAAAACTAAATTTAAATCGTTATCGAATAACGAAATATTATTTCCGCCCAATGAGGCTGTTCTAGCAGAGGTAGAAAGGTTTAAAAACTCGTACGTGCTACTGCCTCCGATTTGTGCAAAAGAAAAGTTTACTAATAAACCGAACGCTATAATTAATAATTTAAGTTTCAAAGTTTTAAATGTTTTTTAGAATGATAATCCAACTGTTAGTCTTGCTCTAGGTGCAATTCCTGTAAATCCAGGCGAAAAATAACCTGTAGCGTAATCGTATTTTTTTGCTCCTTCTGCCAAATTAATATCTGTGTATCTAACACCTCCACCGAAAGTAAAATCTGTGGAAATTCTTTCGAAGATAATAAATTTAACTCCTATTAATACACCGGCACCATATGTCGAAAATAGGTTGTTGTATTTTGTGCTTCCACCTGTTGTTATCCAATTTCCTCCGGCATCATAATAACCATCATATGCATTGTATGTATTTGTTTGGTCTAGATATTTATAAAACAAATATGTCCCCATATAAACACCATCGAAATAAGATGCCGTAATTTCTTCTCTTTCTGGTTTAAGGTAATATCTGTACTGCAACTCAAGCTCTCCACCAATTTTTTCTTCGTCAGGATTCTGAACCAATGTCATACCAGTATTGATTACAAAACTTGTGTTATCTTTATTTAGATGTTCTAAAGAAATAGTAAAATTTCCTGCAAAGAAATCAAAAACACTAACTTTAAATTCATTATTTCTGAATTCATTTGTGTCCTCTGTTGCCTCTTGCGAAAAAACAATAGTTGATATAGTTACCCCTAAAACAAAAATTATAATTTTTTTCATAACCTATAGTGTTTAAAGTTTAAACAAAACGAATAAAGTATAAAGTTATTATATTTTTTTCATTAAAAATATTATAATTCACTAAAAAAGTTGTTTTTCTATATTGTAGAATTAATTTTTATACTTTTAAAGATTATTATAAAAAAAATAAAATTTTGAAATCTGTAAGCGAAAAAATAATTCTGGGAATAGATCCTGGCACAAATGTGATGGGTTATGGAGTAATCTCGCAAACAGGAAATAAGATAAAGTTAATTACATACGGAGTAGTTATGCTTAAGAAATTTGATAATCATTATATTAAACTTCGTAAAATATATGAGCGTACCAGTTTTCTAGTAGATGAATATAAACCCGACGAGCTTGCAATAGAATCGCCTTTTTTAGGTAAAAATGCGCAATCTATGCTAAAGTTGGGTAGGGCACAAGGTGTTGCGATGACTGCGGCTCTAAATAAAGATATTCCGATTTTTGAATACGCACCACTAAAAATAAAAATGGCAATTACAGGAACAGGAACAGCATCTAAAGAGCAGGTTTCTTTTATGCTACAAAAAATTCTTAATTTTAAGACCGATGATAAGCACTTAGATGCAACCGATGGATTAGCTGCAGCTGTTTGTCATTCGTATCAGAATGGTATTAAAACTTCGTCGAAAAATTCGTGGGCAGATTTTATTGCCAAAAACCCTAAGCGTATTAAGTAGTTGATTCTAAATTGTATTT
>DAOVTE010000118.1 GCA_030627705.1 Bacteroidales bacterium | reverse complement strand
TTCCTTCTTATAAATAATAGTTCCATCATTGTATAATGCAAATTCAGGTGAGTCTCCTCCAGAGGGATTACCCCAATGTTCCAATATTACACATACTAGAATAGGATTTGGTATTTTTTTTTGTCCTTTAACACTAATAACCATAGTGAATATTAATATGATGTTGAGTACTATTCTCATTTTAATGAAGCCTATAGCTTTAGTGATTATTCTTTATTAATAATTGTAGCACTTGCCTGAACAGATGGCATAATTAGTAAATCGTTAATATTTACATTTGCAGGACGAGTTATAACAAATAAAATTGTATCTGCAATATCTTTTGCAAAAAGTGGTGTAAAACCATTATAAACATTATCTGCTTTTTCTTTATCGCCTTTAAATCTAACCAATGAGAATTCAGTATCTACCATGCCTGGATTTATAGCAGTTACTTTAATATTATACTCAAGTAAATCTATACGCATAGCTTTGTTTAATGCATCAACCGAATGTTTTGTTGCACAATAAACATTCCCGTTTGGATACACTTCTTTTCCTGCAATAGAGCCAATATTTACTATATGACCAGTTTTATTTTTAATCATTAAATTAGAAACCTTCTTTGTTATATATAATAGACCTTTTACGTTGGTATCTATCATTTGTTCCCAATCATTTTCGTCGCCATTTTGTATTGTGCCTAATCCTAAAGCCAAACCAGCGTTATTTATTAGAATATTAATATTTTGCCATTTTGTAGGTAAGCTATCTATTGAATTATACACTTCTGTTTTATTTCTAATATCGAAATTTAGTATGTAAATATTACATTTATCTTCTAGGTCTGCTTTAAGCTCTTCTAATCTTTCTTTTCTGCGACCTGTAATTATTAAATCGTAATTGTTTTCTGCTAATAATTTAGCAGTTGCTTTTCCTATACCACTTGTTGCTCCTGTAATTAATCCTATTTTTTTCATATTTTTTTTGTATTATGAGGTTTTAAATTCATATAGTTGTAGAAACTTATTTTACTAATAATTAAACAGTATCGTTAAGCTCTTCTATTCTTATTACAGAATTTATTCCTTTTATTTTTTTAAGATCTATAATTAATTTATCTAAATCTTCTTTGTTGTGAATGTATAAGTCTATTGTTCCTTTAAAAATACCTCCACGAGAATCAAAAGTAGCAGATCGCATATTTACATCTAATTCTTTAGAAATAATATTTGTGATTTTGTTTAAAATGCCAATTTTATCTATTCCGTTAAGTTCTATTCTAGCTAAAAACGAAAGCATTTTGTGAGTAGTCCAATTAACTGAAATAATATTATTGCCTTGTGTTGTTGCTAATTCAGAAATAATATCACAACCGCTTTTATGTATTATTACATCTTTATTATTTTCTAAATATCCAGATATTTTATCGCCAGGGATAGGGTTGCAGCATTGTGCAATCTCATAATTTGTATAGTCAAAATTTTCTGTAAGTTCAATTTGCTGTGTTTTTACAATTGATTTTTCAGAATCAATATCGCCTTTTATTTTTTTTCTAGTACTAGATCTATTATATTGTAATTGCCAATATCTTACCCATTTATTTTGAGCTTTCTTAGATATTATCTTTTTTAGATTACTTATATCAATAATCCCTCTACCTATCTTGCAATAGAGCTCGTCTTTAGATCTAACACTGTAGTGTTTAAGTAATTTATTGAATGTAATTGTGCTGGGATTAAGATTAAGCTCCTTAACTTTTTCTTGTAATATTTCTTTGCCTTTTTCTACATTTTCTAGTCTTATTTTTTTAAGTAATGATTTTAATGCATTTTTAGCTTTTGCTGTAATAACAAAATCTAGGCTTTTAGGGTCTGATACTTGTCTTTTGGATGTGAGAATTTCAATCTGATCACCAGATTGTAGCTTGTAATCTAATGAAACTAACTTTTGTTTTATTTTTGCCCCAATAGCATTATTGCCAATTTCTGAATGAATTTCGTAGGCATAATCAAGTACTGTTGCACCTTTAGGAAGCCTTAATAAAAGCCCCTTTGGTGTAAATACATAAATCTCTTTAGAGTATAAATTAAGTTTAAATTCGTCTAGAAAGTCTAGTGCCGATGAATTGTTACTGCTTAATAATTCCTTTATTTTTTTGAGCCAAATATCAAGTTCACCAGAATCGACAGTTTTATCGCCTTTATACTTGTAATGAGCAGCATAACCACGTTCGGCTATTTCGTTCATCCTATCTGTTCTAATTTGAACTTCTACCCATTGTCCGGGTCCCATTACAGTAGTGTGTAGAGCTTCGTATCCATTTGATTTTGGTGTACTTACCCAATCTCTTAATCTATCTGGATTTGGTTGATAAATGTCTGTAATTAATGAGTAAATATTCCAGCATTGAGTTTTCTCTGGTGATTTTACTTTTGGTGAAAAAACTATTCTAATTGCAAAAAGATCGTAAATTTCGCTAAACTCAATATTTTTGGTATTCATCTTTTTCCAAATGGAATAAATAGATTTTGAACGACCTGTGATACTATATTTTATTTTTTTTTGCGATAGTTTTTCAATTACTGGTGAGCTAAATTTATTTATATATATCTCTCGTTTTTCTGTACTCTCTGTAATTTTATTTTTAATTTCATTATAAATTAATGGATGCTTATATTTTAGGCTTAAATCTTCTAACTCACTTTTAATGTTATATAGTCCTAATCGGTGGGCTAGGGGAGCGTAAAGCGATAAGGTTTCACTCGCAATTTTCACTTGTTTATTATCTGGCATCGAGTCTAGAGTTCTCATATTATGAAGCCTATCGGCTAGTTTTATAAGAATTACCCTAACATCTTCAGACAAGGTTAGGATTATTTTTTTAAAGTTTTCTGCTTGCAATGATTCTTGATCGAATACATCAGATATTTTTGTTAATCCATCAATTATTGAAGCTATTTTTTTACCAAATAAACTTTCAATATCTTCTAAAGTATAATCTGTATCTTCTACAACATCGTGTAGAAGTGCACAAATAATTGATTTTGTGCCTAGCCCTATTTCGTTAGATGCTATTTTTGCAACTTCTATGGGATGGTATATGTAGGGTTCGCCTGAGCGTCGTCGCATTTTGCTGTGTGCCTCATTTGCTAAATCGAAAGCTTTGCGAATTATTATCTTGTTTTCAGATTTCTGACATCCTTTACATGTCGAAAGTATATTGTTAAATTCTAACTCTATGTGTTCTTTTTCTATGTCTGTTAAATCTGTCATTTTTGTGATTGCGAAATTTTATGATAAAGATAGGTATTTTAAAACAATACATTATTTTTATTTGAAAAAAAACCTCCATAAGGGAGGTTTGTATATTTTTAGAATGGTAAATCGTCTTCGTCAGGCTCTAGAGGCATTTCTTCTGGAGCAGCTGATATTGGTGGTGCACTAGCTTTGTTTTCTGTTTGATTACTGCTTTCCATTCTCCATGCTTGAACATCTGTATACCATTTTTCGTTAAATTCTCTACTTTCTATATTTATTGAAACTGTTAACTTGTCGCCAACACTTACTGCATTTAAATCAACTTTATCGTTCCAATTTTGGATACATATTTTTTTAGGATATTGATCTTCTGTTTCAATAATAAATTGTTGTTTTTTCCATTCTCCTCTTGCACTAGTTCCTGTTTGTGCATCAACTAGTTTAACTAATTTACCTGTAATTTCCATTTGTTATTGTTAAATTATTATTTTACGAATTGCAAAATTATTATTTTATATTAGCATTAAAAAGATTTTTAATAAATTTTATGAACAAAAAAGAGACTATAAATTTTGCTATTTAATCTCAAAATTTAACATTTCTTTTCCTTCTATCTTTGCAATTAATTTATCGCCAATATTAATTGGACCAACTCCTTTAGGGGTTCCTGTAAATATTAAATCTCCTATTTTAAGAGTAAAATATTGAGATACAAAAGCTATAATTTTATCTATAGAAAATATCATATCTTTTGTATTTCCTTCTTGTACTGTTTTGTTGTTTATATCTAAGCTAAAGCTTAATTTAGATATGTCTTTTATATCAGAAATATTAATAAAATTACTGATTGGTGCCGAATTATCAAATCCTTTTGCTAAATCCCAAGGTAATCCTTTTTGCTTTAATTCTGATTGTAAATCTCTTGCGGTAAAGTCAATACCAATACCTATTTCATTGTAATATCTATTTGCAAATTTCTCAGAAATATTTTTACCTAGCTTATTTATTTTTACAACAATTTCTGCTTCGTAGTGCAGGTCTTTTGTAAAATCTGGGTAATAAAATGGATTGTTATTTTTTAAAAGTGAAGTTTCTGGTTTAGAGAATATTACTGGTTTTTTTGGTACTGGGTTGTTTAGTTCTTTTGCGTGATCTATGTAATTTCTTCCTATTGCTAATATTTTCATCTAGTTTTTTTTTATTAAAATAATGTGTTTAAATCTCGAAGTTTAATATTTGTTAAAATTCTTTTAGTGTATAACGGAAAATCACTTTTTAATATCCAAGCATAATAACCTTTATCTTTTTTAAATACGCTCTCTACGGATTGACCCTTATATTTCCCAAAGTTAAATACTTCTACATTATCTTTATTAAAAATTATTCTACCAGCAAAATCGGCATTTTTATTTTGAGTAGAGAATTTGCTCAACGAATCTATATCATTATTTAATTCCTCATATTTTGATATTTGAGCTTTTAAAACTTCGTAGGTTGCAATAGTATCAGCCTTTGCACTATGCGCATCAGTTAAATCTTTTTGGCAATAAAACTTGTATGCAGCAACTAATGTGCGTTGCTCCATTTTATGAAAAATTGTTTGCACATCTACAAATTTTCTGTTTTTCATATCAAAGTCTACATTGGCACGCAAAAATTCCTCTGCTAAAAGTGGTACATCAAACCTATTTGAGTTGAATCCAGCTAAATCGCATCCTTCTATAAAATTTGCAATATTTTTTGCTTCTTCTTTAAAAGTAGGTGCATTTTTTATATCTTCATCATAAATATGGTGTATCTCTGACGTTTCTTTGGGTATTGGAATTGTTGGATTAATTCTTAGAGTTTTTTCTAGTTCTTCGCCATTAGGCATTACTTTAATTAGTGATATTTCAACTATTCTGTCGCTAACAACATTTATACCTGTTGTCTCTAGGTCGAAAAATATTAATGGATTTTTTAAGTTTAGGTTCATTATTTATCTAAATATAAATTTTTATTAATTTCAAAAACAAAGTTGTTTTTATCTTTTATACTTATGTTTTCGCTATAAGTTTTATTTTTATCTATTAATTCTATTCTTATAATATATTCTCCTTTTGGTAAAGCTGCAATAAAAGTAGACTTTTGTTGATTAATTGCATATTGTCCATAAAGGTTTTCTTCTTTATCGTAAATTTCTATACTAATTTCTCCATCTTTTGTATTGTACAATTTCTTTTCGGAAACGTTACTATTGTACACCGTTCCTTTTAGTATAGAATATCTTTTGTCTATATTGTTAAAGTTGATTCTGTAAATGTCTAATCCACCTTTTCCATTTTTTCTATTTGCTGATATATATGCGTATTTATTATCTGTTGGGTAAGAAATAGTCATATTATCGTAAACAGTGTTTATAGGATAGCCCAAGTTGCTTGGCTTTCCCCATTTATTGTTTTCTTCGTCCCAATTAGACACAAAAATATCAAAGCCACCCATACTATTATGACCATTTGATGCAAAATATAACTTTTTTTCGTCTGCAGATAAGTTTGGTAATATCTCGTCATATTTTGTATTTATTTCTTCACCAATATTCATAGGATTGCTCCATTCGTTATTTGGTTTCAATTTTATCATATAAATATCACTACCACCCATTGAACCTTCTGCATTAACAGAAAATAAAACAGTTTTTTCGTTATTTGTTATTGTAGCACCAGTTTCTTTTTCTTTAGAATTTACAAGTTTAAATATTGGGTTACCTTCGTTTAGTTTAAAACTTTTCCCTTTATGTTTTATATGTTCAATATCCACTCCATAGTCTAAGCCTCTGCCCATTAATATGTTTTTTCCATCAGGCGAACTGCTATATATAATTTCGTTATCGTAAGTATTTAATTTTTTTTGTTTTTTTGCAAACATCCACACACTATCTGTAGGATACGAAACGTAAATATTTGAAATAAATACTCCATAGTCTCTATCGAAACTTTTGTTCGAAGAATAGATTATGAACGATTCGTCTAACGGCACAAAGGGATTAAAATCGTCTTGCGTGGAGTTAATATTATTGCCTAAATTATCGAAAGTAATATTAATGGGTGTTTTTATTAAATCAATAGCGTTATTACATTGGTTTATTAAATGTTTTGCATCGTTAATCTGTTCTGTATTTATTGTTGTTTTCTTATTTTCGTTTTCAATAAACGTGTATAAAAGGTTAATGCTTTTTTGAAATCTATTCGATAAATGATATAATTGCGCTAAATAATATTTTGCATCGTTCACTCTATAGTTATTATTATAAACTAATTCTAAACTATTTATTCCATTCTGTATTTCTGTTTTAGTAAGTGCAGCACATCTCCCATATTCATAATTAAAAGTAATATCTTTAGGTTTAAGATTTACTAATTTATTGTATTTTTCAAGAGCTAACACAAAATTCTCATCTCCGAAATTTTCCTTAGCTCCGTCAAATAAATCTATAATATATTGACTATGATTTTGTGCATTTAGTACATGTATGTGTAAAACAAATAATAGTATTATAAGTGATAGTTTTTTCATATAAGAACTATTTAAATAAATATAAAGCTATACATTATTAATATTTATATATCTATAAAAGAATGCAACTCTAATCTAAAAGGATATCCTTTTAATTTATTACTATTTTTTTAGTATGAATCTTGTTATTAAGTTTAACTTTTATAAAATAAATGCCTTTATTATATTTAGATACATCAATTTTATTTTCGGTAACCGATGTATTAACTTTCATTATTTGTTGTCCAACCATATTATATAAAACAATTTCGGCATTATTAACAGTATTAAAATTTACATTTATGATGTTGTTTGAAGGGTTTGGATAAATACTAATATTATTTTCAAGATTTATTATATTACTAATTTCAACAGCTGTTCCTTCAAGAGATAAATTATCAACTTCCATTACACTTCCAATTTCTAGAGCACCTCCTGAAGATGAAATAAGAATATTCATTGTGTCTGGAAGTATTGGCATTTGATATTCTATTGAATCAGAAAACATAGCCCAAGAACTAGTTAAAGTATCGGTAGAGAAGATAGTTTCGCCTACAATCTCAGTTGAGAATCCATTCCATTTTGTTAGTTGAATTACTACAGAGCCAATATCACCATTAACACCATTGTATTTAAAGTATCCTTTAATAATATTAGGTCTATCTGTATATGCCATTCCTCCTGTAACTGTTTGATTTGCTATATCAATAATTCCTAAAGTTGCAATTCCTGGAATAATATCACCAGTGAATAATTCAATTGTTTCTAGTCTTATATACGAACTGCTATCTTGAGCTCCAGTAGTAATTTCAGTTACGGTGTTTCCTAATCCAGAGTTAGTTGTGTTCCAGTCAATTGGGTTACCTCCACTCCAAGTTTCAAAACTTGCATTAAGTGGTTGTATTTGTGCAAAAAGCAAATTGCTTATTAGAAATACAAAAATAAAAACTGTAATATGTTTCATAGTTTATTTGGGTTTTAAATTTATGTCAAATATATAATAAATTTTACTTTCGTGAAACAAAAAATATATTTTTTGAATGATTAATTAATGATTTATCTAATATCTATGTTTTAGTTAATTATTTTATCTGTGGCAATGAATAAAGTTTGTTAGTTAATTTTTTATAAAACTACAAAAACTATTTTCATATTTTTTGTTTCCTGAGTTTTTGTATGTATGTTTGCGCAATGAATGAGAAACTGAATGAGATAGTAGCCAAGGTTTCTGAACTGTACTTTAAGTTTGGAATTAAAAGCGTTACTATGGACGATGTGGCTAAAAGTATAGGAATATCTAAGAAAACACTTTATTTATACGTAAATGATAAGAGTGATTTAGTAGAGAAAGTAATACGCTATTCTATGAGAAGAAAAGAAATTCATGGTATAGATACCCTTGATGGTAAGCCATTAAATGCCATAGAAAAAATGGTAGAAGTTTATAAATCTAGCTTAGCGATGCTTAATAAAATAAATTTATCTGTTGAATATGATCTAGAAAAATATTATCCATCATTATATCAAGAGTTTAAATTAAAACGCCGAGAAAATATTTATAAAGCAATTGCAGGAAACTTAGAACAAGGAATAGAAGAAGGTTTTTTTTATAATGATTATAATATTGATATTGTATCAAAATTACATGTTTCTAGAATAGAAAATCTTATAGAAACTGATATTTTCGAAAAAGATGAATATTCTCTTTCCGAGATTTTTAAACAAATGTTTTATTATCATTTAAGAGCAATATCTAAAGATAGAGCAATAAAATATTTCGAAGAAAGAGTAGAAGCATTAAATCCTGATTATAAATTAAAATAATACTAAGCATGTATAAATATATATATATAATAATTGTTGTTTTGTTTGTGAGTAATTCATTTTCGCAAACAGATTCAACGTTGCACATAGACTTAAAACAAGCTCAAGACCTTGCAATTAAAAATAATGTAAATGTAAAAAATGCGAGAATAGACGCTTTAATATCTAAAAAGAAAGTGTGGGAAACAACAGCAATGGGTTTACCTCAGGTTTCGGGATTGGTAGCTCACAATTACAATATAGATTTACCAGTAACGCTTATTCCTGCTCAGATGTTTAATCCTCAAGCACCAGAAGGAACATATACTGAAATGTCTTTTGGCACAGACCATAGTACAAATGCAGGAATTACAGCAACGCAGTTAATTTTTTCAGGCGAGTATATCGTAGGGCTTAAAGCCTCTAAAATATATCAACAGCTTTCTGTACAGAACTTACAGAAATCTGAAATTGATATTAAAGTACAAATTGCTAATACATATAATCTGATACTGTTTGCTGAATCTAATAAAGATATTATTGATAGCAATATTGTATTTACTAAATCGTT
>DAOVTE010000079.1 GCA_030627705.1 Bacteroidales bacterium | reverse complement strand
ACTTCTATTTTAGAAATTTGTAAATTATTTATTGGAGGTGACACTTTTGATTGAACTGCAGTTTTAATTAATTCTGATGTAATTTTATTATTGCTAATTGCAGAAATTTCAGATGCTTTTTTTCGTTTGTTTTCTATTCCATAAAAAATATATCCACCAGAAGTGTTTGCCATTGCAGAAATAAGAACTACAAGTTTAGAAAGAGTTCGCTCATTAAATATATCAATATCTATAGTCTTTTTAAACTCTATTTTTTCTGAACGTTCGAGTTTAAGTTCTATAATTTTTTCTATATCGCTTAATGTAATTTTGCTTTTATCTAGTATTCCGTACATTGGGTTTTACTCTCCTATAATTGTATTGCTTTCCTTTTTATTGATAGCGTATCGCAAAGAAAAAACGTTAGAATATAAAGCAATAGATTGGTCGCCAATATCAGTAAGTGCGTAGTCTATTTCGAACTGTTTGAATTTTATTCCAAGGCCAATATTTGGTTGAAATGTTGTTGAATTTACATTATCGAAATCTGGAACTTCTTGGAAATTACCAACGCCCATTCTAAGAAAAACAATTTTCATAAAGTTAAACTCTGCACCAATATGTGGATCTATACTTGCTAAATTAGATTTAATAAGAGTATTTCTTTTTCCATCGAAAGATACATCTGCACCAATTTCTGTCATTCCGCCAAATTTCTCTGAAATCTCGAATTTATATGCACCACCTAAAAGTAGTTTTGGTAACGTAAGTTCTAGTGAATTTTCTGGAATTTCGTTACCAGTAAGAATAAATGTTTCTTCTAGTTCGCTTGTATTAAAACTCCAAGCGTTAAATGTTGAGGTTACATCTCTAAACATTGCGCCAAAAACAAAATTCTTATAATCGTATTGTGCTGCTGCATCTAAACCAAAACCCCAAGCACTAGCAAACTCGCCAGCTTTACGGCGAATTATTTTCGCATTTGCTCCGTATCTTAAACCTTCTATTTTCGATTTTTTAGCATAAGAAAACATAAATGCATAATCTGCAACTGAAAAAGATTTTATTCTATCGTAACGAATGTTTCCATCGGCATCTATTAATTCTAATGTGTTTGGAATATCATCAACACCAAAACGCACCATAGATAATCCTATTACTGCATTATTATCTAATTTTTTTGCTCCTGCTAAATAATCGAATTTTGCTATTCCTGCAAAATACTCAGAGTGCATCGCTCCTAATTGCAAATCGTTGTTTAAAAGAGCTAACCCTGCTGGATTCCAATATCCTGCCGACACATTATTTGTTGTAGCAATTACAGAATTAGACATAGCCAACGCATCGGCTCCTACTCCAATAGATAAGAATTCGTTACTGTATTTTGGTGCAGAACTTTGCCCAAATGAATTTGTGGTAACTGTAACTAGTATAAATATTTTTATTACTTTTGATATGTTCATATAAGAAATAAATGTTCGTAAATATAAATCAATTTATGTAATTATAAATAAACTTTCTTATTTAACTTTTTTTTAGTAAAATTATTGTTTCAATTTTCTATTATGAAGAAATATATTCCGAATTTTATAACAAGTTTAAATGTCGCTTCTGGCATAATATCAATAATACTAGCTTTCGAAGGATATTTAGAATACGCTGGATATTTTATTTTGTTAGCTGCAGTTTTCGACTTTTTAGACGGAATGTTTGCCCGACTGCTAAAAGAATACTCCGAATTAGGCAAACAATTAGATTCTTTGGCAGATTTGGTGAGTTTTGGAGTTGCGCCTGCTGTTATAATGTACAATTTACTAAAATCTATATTATTGATAGATAATTTAAACCTAGAAGAAATTGAAATAGAGAAGATTCTAGTCTTACTCTTGCCTGCTTTAATAACTGTTTTCTCGGCTCTTAGGCTAGCAAAATTTAATATTGATACTAGACAAACTACATCTTTTATAGGATTACCAACGCCAGCAAATGCAATATTTTATGCATCGTTACCAATAATTTTAGCAAACACAATGGATTTTAAAACCTATTTTGTGATTCTAAATTTATATGTATTAATTCCTGTAATTGTGATATTCTCGCTTTTATTAGTTTCGGAATTAAGAATGTTCTCGCTTAAATTTAAGAACTTTGATATTAAAGAGAACTTGGTTAGATACATTTTTCTTGTAATTGCTATTTTGCTTATTGTGTTCTTAAAATTAAATTCTATTCCTTTAATAATTCTTGTGTATATTGTTGTATCCGGAGTTAATAGCTTTTTTGTTAAGGAGAAATTATCTGAAATTCCTACAAAAAATTAGATAAAAATTGTAAGACTAAGCAACATATTTATTTTATAACTAGAATAAACACCTTCATATCTTTTATTAAAAAATAATTTAGTATATCTTTACATTTATTATTAATCTGAGCTAAGTTTATCTAAAGTCTTTGCAGACCACGAAAACATAGCCGCTGGGTAAACTTGTAAACGAGTTCGCCTCCCGATTCTGCATATTTGCAGATGAATTGGAAAGGAAATTATGAAAAAAACAATTATTCTACTATGTGGAACTCTTGCTTTCTTGGGTTCAGTAGCACAATCCATTCGAGGAATAGTAAAAGATGCAGACGAAAATACACTTTCGTATGTTAATGTGGTATTATTAGAAAAAAATCAATCTACAATTACTAATAACAAAGGACTATTTAAATTTACAAATCTTAAAGATGGAATTTATCACCTGCAAATAAGTTTTGTTGGTATGGTTACTATAGAAAAACTTACGTTAATAAATGATGGAGTTTCTGTAGATTTAGGTGAAATAATAATGTTAAATGCTAGTTTTAAAACGCAAGAGGTTGTTGTAACTGCAACCAAAACACCAAGATTACTGAATTCTATACCTGCTACAATAGAATATATTTCTCAATTAGAAATTAACGTAATTCCATCGCAAAAGATAGACGAAAAGTTAAAATATACAGCAGGTGTTTTAGTTGATAGGCCTTTCGGAATATTTGGAAAATCTGCAATATCTATGCGTGGAGTAGTAAGTTCTGAACCTGGCAGACAGCTAACCTTGGTAGATGGCGTACCAATAAACAAATCTGATGGAGGAGGAGTAAACTGGAATAGAATAATTAATTCTGATATAGAGCATATAGAAATCACAAAAGGTCCTAGCTCTTCTATTTATGGCAGTAATGCTATGGGAGGAACTATTAATTTAATTACAAAACGACCAAAAGATAAAGGTGTTTCAGGAAGCGCAAAGATTTTCTATGGAAAATATAATACTTTAGGTTCTGGCTTTAATTTAATGCATAAATTTAATGATGGTAGCAAAGGGTTTTATTATGCTTTATCAGGAAAATATCTAGAAAGCGATGGTTATATTACTGTTCCAGACAGTATCAGACAAGATACAGACACATTGGTATTTGTTAAAGAACAAGCCGCAAATGCACGATTGGGTTATTTGTTTTCAAATAGTACTTTTGTCGAACTTGAATACAATTATTACGACGATCACAGAGGACAAGGCAGCAAGATTAAGTTAGAAGAAGGGTCTACAGCCGATTTTGATACACATTTTATTAAGTCAAAATATAAAACTAAGATAGGGCAATTTTATATAGATCTTAATGGGTTCTATCAATTAGAATCTTATTTAAGAACAGCTGAAAAAGAAAAAAACGGAGATTACACTTTATATCATGTTAGGTCTGATAGATTAGATTACGGAATGCTCAGCTCTATAAATACGAGTTTTAGACATCATAATTTAAGTTTAGGTGCAGATTACAGAAATGGGTCAGTTCACGGCATAGACGAGTACCAAACAAGTACTGATAGAGTAATAAATCAAGGCGAAATAAATCATATTAATATATTTTTCCAAGATCAAATAAGAATTACAGATAATATTAGAAGTATTGTAGCTGTACAATATGCATTTTCGCACTTTTACAATGGAGCTTTTACTATAGAAGAACCTACAAATGTTACAAGTTTTATGATAGCAGATATAGGTAGCTTAACCGAAAAATTCTGGAATGGATTTAGCCCCAGCATATCGTTACAATATGATTTATCAGAGTTTTTAAATATATATTCTATTGCTTCTAGTGGCTTTAGAGCCGCATCATTAGACGATATGACTAGAACAGGGTTTATAAATATTGGTTACAAGCAAGCGAATTCAAACTTAACACCAGAAACTATTAATAATGTTGAATTAGGTAGTAGATTCACAAAAAATAAAATACACATTTCTGCAAATACTTATTATTCTAGAGGATATGATTTTATGCATTACATTGCAACAGGAGAAACGTTATTTGGAGGAAAAAAAATAATATATAAGAAGCAAAATATTTCTGATGTTGAAATATATGGAACCGAAGCAAATGTTAAATATGTTTTTAATAAATGGATAAGTTTAGGAGTTAATTACTCGCATAATAAATCTATAATTAAGAGATTTGATAAACGAGCAGATTTAGAGAACAAAATATTAACCTATTCCCCCCAAAATATGTTTAATATTATCACAATTATTAAAAATAAAAAATGGTTATCGTCGGTAAGTATTCATTGGCAAGATAAATTATTCTTAGATGAAGAAAACACATTTGTGATTGATGCTCTAATTGGATTAGATTTACGTTTATCATACCGGTTCTTTAACGGTTTTGGTGCAGGAATAAACGTGCAAAATGTTTTAAACGAACAGCATATGGTTAGCTCAGATCAAGTTTCTTTAGGTAGGTTTTTCACGTTTGAATTAAATTATAAGTTTTAATTAAAAAAATAAGCTTTTGCAAAAAGAAAAATTAAATAATGATATCTGGATAAAAGCAGCTGTTGTAGGTAGCCTTTGGGCCTCTGTAGAAATAATTATGGGGAGCTTTTTTCATAATTTACAATTACCTTTTGCGGGTACCTTATTAGCTGTTTTCACAGTTATATTTGTAATCTCAATACTACAAATATGGCCTATTAGAGGCTTAATTTGGCGAGCAGGATTAATATGTGCATTAATGAAATCTATTTCGCCATCGGCTGTTATTCTTGGACCAATTACAGGTATTTTCTTCGAAGCAATACTATTAGAATTATTCATATTTTTACTAGGAAAGAATTTATTCTCGTACATTTTTGCAGGAATAATGGCAGTTGTTAGTGCTTTGTTTCATAAATTAATAACCCTTTTGCTTATTTACGGATGGGATGCAGTATCGATACTTGCAAACGTTTATAAGTTTGCACTAAAGCAATTAAGTTTTGTAAATGTAAACCCTATGCATGCTGTTTGGATATTAGTAGCAGTATATATCTTTTTAGGAACATTTGCTGCTGTTATGGGGTATTTAATTGGTAAAAAAGCAATAAAACAAAAAGAAGACAGAAACAAAATCGGAGACTTTGATTTTTCAAAAACAGACTCGTTTTTCACATTATTAAGCAATCAAAAATTCTCGGTACTTTTATTAATAGCTAATATTGTTATTATTGTACTAATATTATTTTTAATTAATAATTATGGATTAGTTATAGGAACTATTGCAAGCTTATTATATTTTGGTTTCAATTTAGTAAGATATAAGAATGCAGTTCGTCAATTTAAACGACCAGCTTTATGGATGCAGTTAGTAATATTAACAATATTAGCATCATTATTTTATGTAGATGGATCCGAAATAGTTTATTTTAGCTTAAAAGGAATAATATTAGGTCTAGAAATGGCATTACGGGCGGTGATTGTTGTACTCGGGTTCTCAGCAATAAGTGTAGAATTACGGAATCCATTAATTAAAACAGTCCTCAATAAAAAAGGATTTTCTAATTTATATAACGCTTTAGGAATGGCTTTTTCAGCACTGCCAGCAATAATTTCTGATATTACTAAACCTAAACAAATTTTAAGAAAGCCATTTAACACAATTGTTAATATTATATTATTTACAGACAGTTTATATGTTGTTTTCAAAAAAAATAATTAATTTTGAAAAAATCTAATTATGAAAAAAATTAATACACCAATTATCGCAATTGCATTAACTGTAATAATAGCTATTTCTTCGTGCGATGTATTACTTCCTATATTAAATCAAGTAGTAGAAGAACAAAAAGATATTCCATTAACAGAAAGTGAAGTCGTGCTTGGATTAAAAGACGCTCTGAAAGTAGGCACCAACAATTCTGTAAATATTGTTTCGAAAGCAGATGGATTCTACAAAAATGAATTAATTAAGATTTTACTTCCACCAGAAGCGAAAATAATAACAGATAATAAAGATAATGCAGCTTTAAAAGCTATAGGAATTACCAAGCTTATAGATGATGTAATATTAAGATTAAATCGTTCGGCAGAAGACGCTTCAACTAAAGCAAGTCCTATATTCTTAAGTGCAATAAAATCAATGTCTATACAAGATGCATTCTCTATACTTAAGGGCTCTGATAATGCAGCAACAACATACTTTAAAAGCAAAACATTGTCGCAGTTAAAAACTGCATTTAAGCCAGAAATTAAGAAATCACTAGATAAACCTCTAGTTGCAAATATTTCTACGAATAAAGCTTGGTCTACTCTAACTACAAATTATAATAAAATTGCAAATTTCTCGTCAAGTCTTAAGCCAGTTAATACAAATTTAGATGATTATGTAACCAGTAAGGCAATAGAAGGGTTGTTTAAAAAGCTAGAAGAACAAGAAAAATTAATTAGACACGATCCTGTTGCTAGAGTTACTGATATCCTAAAAAAAGTATTTGGCTAGAACCCATAATGGATAAAAGAATATCAATAATTACAGGTAGTAAACATTCTGGAAAAACTACAGAACTTTTAAAAATAATTGAGAAAATGCAACTTTCAAAAAAGAAAGTAGCTGGAATAATCTCAAGGGGCACATTTAAAAATAATAAACGTCATAGTTTTTTTGTTCAAGATATAGAAAGCAAGAACGAACAACTATTAATGAGCATAGAACCTGTTAATAAGTCAAGTAAAATAGGAAAATTCTATATCAATAACGATGCATTTGATTGGGGAAAGTCAATATTAAAAGAAGCTATTCTATCAAATGCAGATGTAATTGTAATAGATGAAATTGGACGCCTAGAAATAGATGACCAAGGTTGGGCTGATATTATTCCTGTGATTTTAAAATCAGAAAAAGAAATATTTTTTATTGTTAGAGAAGAATGGTTAAGAACTTTTGTAGATAAATTTAATATTTATAAATACAATCATATTAAAGTTTAGTTAGCATCTAAACCTATTACAAAACATAAATATTTGTTTTTAATTATAATAAACAAATACAGATGATGTCAATAAGAACTCCACACACACACACAGCAAAACAATTGTTAAGACAATTTTAATTATTTTAGTTTTGTTTTTTACAACAGTAAATACATATTCGCAGAATGCAGTTGGCAATTCTGGTACAGCATATAATAGTTGGTTATATCATCCTAAAGCAATAAGTGTAGGTACAATCTTACAACCACAAAGTACCTTGCATTTGCATAATGGAGCAGATCCTCCAGGACAATATCCAATTTTTATTCAATTTACAAATACAAGTACAACAAATGGAGCAAGCAATAGATTAAAAATAGGTATAGAAACAATTACCAATCCCGATGCCTATTTTAACCAACAAGAAAATGCAAATATGTATTTTCTAACTGATAATCTTGAACGCTTACGAATTACTAAAGATGGATATCTTGGAATAAACAATACAAATCCATTAGAATTACTAGATATAAGCGGAGGAAATATTGCAATAAGAAATAATGCAAGTAATAATTTTGTTTTAACAAGTAATGCAGGTGGTGTTGGAACTTGGAAACAAATTTCATTAACATTAAATAGTAATCAATTATCAATAAATGGATTAAGTTCAGTAAATTTAGTATCATATCTTGATAATACCGATAACCAAACTTTATCTATTGCTGGGCACGACATTTCAATATTAAACGGAAATACCATTACAATACCAGATAATATTGATGATGCAGATTCTAATCCAACAAACGAAATTCAAAACCTTTCCTTTATTAATGGACAAATAACAATGGATAATGGAGGCAATACAATAGATATTTCTAGCTTAAATACAGATAACCAAACTTTATCTATTTCGGGGCACGATTTAACAATATTAAACGAAAATACAATAACATTACCTGATAATGTTGATGATGCAGACTCAGACCCAACAAACGAATTACAAAATCTATCAATTTCTGCCGGACAATTAGTAATTGACAACGGAACTTCCATCCCATTAAGCTCTTTTTCGCTTTGGCAACAAAATATAAACAATATAGATATTTACTACGACTTAGGTAAAGTAGGAATAGGAATAATAGACTCAAAAAGCACTCTGCATCTACATTCTTTAGATGAAGTTACAGGACCTTCTAATAGTGGTAATGGAAGTAGCATTGTAGGAGAAACACTTGTAAAACCAGAAACAAGTTCATATATTCCAACAAGAGATGTAACTATGGTAGGCTATAATGTTTTACAGGTTTCTAATACAACTACAGGCGAGTTAGAAACAGATGGCTTATTAGTTGGAAACAAAGGAAACATAGCATTTATTAACCAACAGGAAAATGCAGCATTAGAATTCTATACAAATAAAACAAAGCAATTAAATATTACTAAAACAGGAGTTTTTCAGATTGGAACAGATATAATAGCTCAAGCAAAAGTAAATATACTTTCGCAAACAAACGGGTTATATTTAAGAGCAACATCTACTACAGCAAACTATGTGTTAGGTATAGTATCTGCAAGTAATACAAGTGCAGTAATAGTTAATAACGAAAACATTTTTGTTGTAAAAGGCGATGGAAGAGTGGGAATTGGGGTTGCGAATCCTAATAGAAAACTTACCGTAAGTTCAGAAAACACAAGTATGCAATTTGAATTACAACGGACAGGAAGTTCGGCGGGGTTAACCGAAATAGGAGCTGATGCAAATGGTTTTTATATTTATACAGGAGGCTACAGTAATAATAAGCCATTTTTTATTAGCACAGATGGTAAGGTTGGTATAGGAACAACAGATCCGCAACATGAATTAGATGTTGTAGGCATAATAAGAGGCTGCGAGATAATTGTAGATGATATTAACGGTTGGTGTGATTATGTTTTTGAAAAAGAATATGAATTAATGCCATTAAATGAACTAGAAAGTTTTATTAAAGAGAATAAACATTTGCCTGAAATCCCAAGTAAAAGCGAGGTAATGAAGAACGGAATCCATATTGGAGATATGAACGTAAAACTACTTAAAAAGGTTGAAGAGCTAACTTTGCATATTATTAATCTAAATAATAGGATAACTGAGTTAGAAGGGGATTCAAAAAGAGTAAATTAATTTTAAAGTAAAAGCATTTATTATGAGAGTATTAATTTTATCCCTTACCCTATTTTTTTTTAAAGTTACTATTAGTCAAGAATTGTTTATTGGTGGTAAAAAGGCGAATAACGAAGTTGCTTTAATGAAAATTGAAGAGGTAAATGAGCATATTAATAAAACACGTAAGAATCTTTTTAACAATCTTAACAAGAAAAATATTACAACAAATTTTTTGATCGACAAGCTATTCTTTTCAGAAAATAAGTTAGTTAAGTATAGTAATTTTATCAATACAAGCCTTAGTTCTAAAAATTGGAGAGATGTGTATAATTTATTGTACTTGTCACAACTTAAACCAAATAACTTAGACAGTTTAAAAATTATTAACAGAAAAATAAAAGATTTTTATATCGAAGGAAGTGTTCCTTTAGGCTTAATAGACATTAATTACAATAAGATAAAGAAAGAAGCTATTAAAAATGGTTTGATTTATTATAAAAATAATAGATATTATGAATTGCCAGAATCTAATAAGGTATCTTATGATATCCGGAATCTGTATATTGTTGCTCCTTTAGTTACAACAATTAATAGTTTATCTACTTCATTTATTCTTCCAGAAGAATTATTTTTTTCTAACACAGATAACAATGTAGGGTTAATTGAGATAGATTTTGATAACGGAGATGGTTTTCAAAATATATATATTAATCAACCAATAAATGTAGTTTTTGAAAGATCAGGAATTAAAGAAGTTAAGATTTTGCTTAAAAAAGGAGAATTGACAGCGCTGTACCGTTCTAAAATTACAATTATTGGAGAAGATCATACAACTAAAGGTTCTAGTACTGGTGGCTATCAAAATCCGGATTTTACAAAATTGCTAAGTGATGATAGTCGTGCTTATATTGAGTATGGTTGTGGAAATAATGATAAATTAACTAAGCCTTTTATTTTTGTTGAAGGGTTAAATTTTAATCCCCCAGACGATTGTCCAGAAAGTAATTTAAGGTATGGTACTTTTGGTTGGGATGTTTTTAGAAGTGGTATTGATATTTCTTGTTCAGATGATCCTTTACGCATTTCATATATGCCAGATTTGATTGAAAAATTAAAAAGTGAAGGTTTTGATATAATAATGCTTGATTTTAAAGATGGAGCAGCTGCTATTGAAAGTAATGCAGACATATTAATAGAACTAATTAATTGGGCCAAAGTTAAATTAACGAATAACAATAGCGATAATAAGTTTGTTGTTGCTGGCGCTAGTATGGGAGGAGTAGTTACAAGATACGCACTTAGTAAAATGGAGCAATTAGGGCAAGATCATAATTCTAGATTATATCTATCTTTTGATGCTCCACATAATGGAGCGAATATTCCAATAGGAGACCAGTATTTGTTAAATTTCTTCGCAGGAATTACTGCTATTACTGACGAAAAACCAGAAATTATTATTGCACGGGATAAAATAAACAAGATGGCACCTAAACAGCTAATGTGCTATCATTTTAGCAGCGGAATAACTTCTGTGTGGCATAATAACTTGATAGCAGACGTGTATTATCAATTTCCTGCAAATGTATTTAGTGTTGGTATAGCAAATGGATCAGGAAACTCTTTAGGTCAAGGCTATTTACCAAGTAATAAAATGATTGACATTGATGAAAAGGTTAAGAAAGCTGGTATTAGGGTTGCAAGAATACAAGCAGAGTCTTTTGCAATATCAGACGGGAGTCCTTTTTTTTGGGGAAAGGTTTGGATATTGGGACAGGGCATAACTGAGTTTCCTTCGACTAGCTGTTCAGGATGTAAACCTCTTGATACATCACCGGGAGCTACTAGAAATACTAATAAGGAAATAGGGCAAGGTAGTGAGGTATATGCTCATCATAGTTTTATTCCTACAATTAGTGCATTATCATTAAATACAACTAATTATTCTTTTGATATATCATCAAGTTCTTTAATGGATAATTACCCATACATACGCAGTAATAATAGTTGGTTATGTCCATTTAATATGATATATATTAATAGTAATTATGTGAATGAAGATCACGTAGAAACTACTTTTGAAAATGTTTCGTGGATTACAGATAAGTTATCTCCGCATAATCTTAGATTACAAAATATTAATATTGAAGGAAAGTATGAAGCAAGAAATACAATTAATGCCGGGAAAGATATTTTTGTTGGTATCAATAGTCCTGATATAGGAGACGTTATTGTTGAAATAGGTAATAATGCTGAGCTAATAGCAGGAGATGCAATAATATTACAAAATGGATTTAAGGCTAAAAAAGGATCTGT
>DAOVTE010000187.1 GCA_030627705.1 Bacteroidales bacterium | reverse complement strand
TTTTGGTAATGATAAAAAGGTGTTTCTTCCCATTATTATTACGTTGCCTGTGGTATATTTCTTAAATCTTTTTAAATCGTCAGAAATATGCCAAAGTAAGTCGTTGTTTTTACCTATTGCGTTGTTTTTTGCTATTGCTACTATTATTGATATGTTTTTCATTTCTACGTATTTAAATTGAAATAGCTCCCTTAATATGTGGATGCGATTCGTAGTTTGTAATCTCAAAATCTTCGAATTTAAAGTCGAAAATATTTCTTGTATCGTTGTGTATTTTAAGTTGAGGTAACGATTTTGGTTCTCTAGTTAATTGTAATTTCACTTGCTCTATATGATTTAAATAAATATGAGCATCGCCAAGAGTGTGAATGAATTCACCAACTTGCAAATCTGTTGCTTGTGCTACCATATGTAATAAAAATGCATACGATGCAATATTAAATGGAACACCAAGGAAAATATCTGCAGATCGCTGATAAAGTTGACAAGATAATTTACCATCTGCTACATAAAACTGAAAAAGTATGTGACAAGGTGGTAAAGCCATATTATTTAATTCGCCTACATTCCATGCAGAAACAATGTGTCGGCGCGAGTTAGGATTGTTTTTTATAGAATTTATTACTTCTGTGATTTGATCTATATGTTTATTATTTGCAGATGGCCAAGAACGCCATTGATAACCATAAATATGCCCGAGTTCTCCATTATCGTTTGCCCATTCGTTCCAAATACGCACGCCATTATCTTTTAGATATTTTACGTTTGTGTCCCCATCTAAGAACCACAAAAGTTCGTGTAAAATAGATTTTGTATGTAATTTTTTTGTCGTTAAAAGCGGAAAGCCTTTGCTCAGGTCGAAACGCATTTGATGACCAAAAACAGATAGTGTTCCTGTTCCTGTTCTGTCTTCTTTTTTTGTTCCTTCTTTAATTACTCTATCTAATAAATCTAAATATTGTTTCATATTCTAAAATTTAAAGTTTTAAAGTTAATTAAAAAAAATATCTATCTTAGTTTATCCTTACTAAAGAGTTTAAATTACAAGAAAATCAAAAATAAAATTGGAATAATAATTCCTGCTACAACGTAAATTCCTCCACGCCCCCAAGCACCTTTCTTGCCTTTAATCATAAATAATGATGAGATTGCTAGAAAAACTAATGATCCAGCATAAACATCTGAGAACCATTTCCACCAATTATGTGGATTATAATGCAAAAAGTTAACATCGTAAAAGATTATTCTTTTTTTAAGCAATTCAGCTTGGCCATCTCCTGTTACTGTGTTAACGTATACAGATGAGCCACCACTTAAGAATATTTTTATAAGACCTTGTTCGGGATAGTAGTGTTGCTTGTATTCATCTTTTTCTCCAATTATGTCTAAAACAGTTAAGATTTTTTCTTTTGTAACTGCTTGCTTGGATAGGTCTATATTAGTTTTAAACTCTTTGTGTTTTATAGAGTAGCTAGGATTCCAGTCTTTTAAATGATTTATAGCAATTCCAGATAATCCGTAAATTATTGATGCTCCAACAAAAAAATATCCAATATCTCTATGTAGAATTCTACTCCATTTTCTTAATTTCTTCATATATTTAGCTTTGTATTATACAAAAACAGCTATCATAAATTTGATAGCTGTTTTTGCAATTAATAATTTTGCAAGACTATTTATTCGTTAATAACGTGCGAAACATAATCTATAGAGTAATATGAAATATGATCTATACCAGCAGTTGCCATAGAATCTCTGTAAAATTCTATTTGACTCATTTTTCTTTCTTTTTTGCTTATTTCTTCTTCGTCTGAACCTTCATCGCTTCCATCGTGCGAGTTAATAGTTTCTTCTTCCATTTTTAAACAGTAAGATTCATCTACTCTAAATTCTCGAACAATACCATTTATTGTAACGTTATTTCCTGCAATATCTTCGTCGAACCTGTCTTCTGATTCTATATGTACATCACCATCGTCTGAAACTAAGAATAGTCTTTTTCCACCGTGTTTACATATGTGATCTACAATTCCAGTAACTTGTACTTCTTTGTCGATATAATCTCCTGCTTTAGAATCGAACTCGCCTAGCCCTATTAATGCAAGTTCAACTGTTGTTGAGTCTGATATAATATCATCAGTAGTTTCTGACGTGTTGTTGCAAGCAAATAGAGCTGCTATAATAAATGTTGATAAAAATAATTTTTTCATTGTTTAAGTTTTTTAAAGTTTAAGTGTGCATAGGTATATATATATTATTTAAACTACAAGTTTTTATCGTATAAATCTTCAATAATTATTGTAAAAAGTTCTGTCATTGATATTCCGTAATTATTTGCCTGCTTAGGAATTATGCTTTCTGCACTCATTCCAGGAACAGTATTTACCTCTATAAAGGTCGGCATATCTTTATCTATCATATAATCAATTCTTATAAGACCTCTGCAATTTAGCGTATTGTATATTTTAGATGTAATTTCTTTAACACGTTTTTCTGCAATCTTAGAAATTCTTGCAGGAGTAATTTCTTGTGCTTTCCCGTTGGTGTATTTTGCTTCATAATCGAAGAAATCGTTCTCAGAAACTATTTCAGTGCTATTAAAAATTATTTCTCTTGATTTTGTTTTTACAATTCCACAAGAAACTTCTGTTCCTTTTAATAGAGCTTCTATTATAACTTCGTTATCTTCTTTTAAGGCTAAATCTATTGCAGGAACCAAATCGCTTTCATTTTTTACTTTAGATATTCCAAAGCTAGAGCCTCCTGCGTTTGGTTTTACAAAGCAAGGTAATCCTAATTTAGAGATTATCTGGCTTGTGTTGTATTTATCATTTTTTCTTATTAGTATTGCTTTTGATGATGGGATTCCAGAATAATCTAGGTAAGCTTTGCAAGCATATTTATTAAATGCGATTGCAGAACTTAAAATATCTGGGGTAGAGTAAGGGATATTTAGTAATTCGAAATACGCTTGTAATTTTCCATCTTCGCCAGGTGTTCCATGAATTGCAATCAATGCAAAATCAAATTTAATTTTTTGATTATCCCACGAAAAACTAAAGTCATCTTTATTTATAATTGTATCGCAAAATTTATCGCTTGTTAGAACCCACTCCGAGCCTTTTACATAAACTGTAAAAGTATTAAATTTATCACTGTCTAAAATACTACGTATTTGCTCTGCAGATTTAAGTGATATTATTGATTCTGATGAGTCTCCTCCAGCTAAAATTGCTACGTTTATTTTCATTTATTATAGTTTGTATGATCTATAAAATTATAAAGTAAATTAAACTGCAAAATAGTACTTTATGTGCTAACAATAATATTTTAGATAAATTTGTTTTTAACAAAATGTTTAACAAAAAAATAATGCTGTAATATTTATTTTTAGTCAGGTATATTTGCTGTTTGTTTAAGATTGCGTATTAATGAGGAATTTTGTGTAATAACTCCAAACTTTATATGCATATTATTTGTAGGACTTCAGTTGATAATAATATAAGGTAAAGTTTTTTTAAACTTGCAAAATACCAATAAATGTAGATTGTGTTAGTAGTATTATTTTAATAATTTTGAACTATAGTAGCTGATATTTTAAACGTGTTTAAGTTGTATAAATGTAAATTTATGTATTTTATTAATGTAAAGAATATTTACTTTTTGATATATTTGTGCTTAATTACAAAATATAAAATGATACAACCAAATCTAAAAGAAATAAAAAATGCACATTTAAGAATAGCATCATACATTAATAAAACTCCTGTTTTAACTTCATCTAATATTAATGAAATTGCAGGCTGTAATTTGTTTTTTAAATGCGAAAATTTACAAAAAGTGGGAGCGTTTAAATACAGAGGTGCGAGCAATGCAATTCTAAAATTATCTAAAGCAGAATTAGAAAAAGGTGTGGCAACTCACTCGTCTGGTAATCACGCAGCAGCTCTATCACTTGCAGCAAAAAAGCAAAATGCAAAAGCTTATATTGTAATGCCAAATAATGCTCCAAAGTCTAAAATTGAAGCTGTAAAAAGCTATGGCGGAATTATTACTTTTTGTGAACCAACGCTTGTTGCACGAGAATCTACTTTAAAAGCTATTGTAGAAGAAACTGGCGCTATATTTATTCACCCTTTCGATAATCCAAATATTATTGAAGGACAAGGAACAGCTTGTTTAGAACTTTTAAACGAACATAAAAATTTAGAAATAATTATTGCACCTGTTGGCGGAGGAGGGTTATTAAGCGGAACATCTATCGTAGCAAAGGGAATTGATAAGAATATTAAAGTTATTGCAGCAGAACCTAAAAATGCCGATGATGCTTACAAATCATTTTATCAAAATAAATTTATTGAATCTATTAACCCTAACACCATTGCTGACGGGCTTCTTACATCGTTAAGCGAGCTAACCTTTTCGATAATTAAAAAAAATGTTGACGAAATAATCACAGTTTCCGAAGAAGCTATTATTTTTGCAATGAAACTTGTGTGGCAACGAATGAAGATTATTATTGAACCTTCGTCGGCTGTTGCATTAGCTGTTGTTTTAAGCAATAAAGAAAAGTTTAAGAATAAGAGTGTAGGAATAATATTTTCGGGAGGAAATGTAGATTTTGATAAATTACCTTTTTAATAGTGAAGATTCATTTTAACATAGATAATATAGAAATTAAAAATCCGGTAGTAACTGTTGGAACATTCGACGGCTTACATCTAGGACACGGCAAAGTTATTGAAACTTTAGTTGAAAAATCTAACGAATTAAAAACTGAATCTGTTGTTTTAACATTTTGGCCACATCCTAGATTTGTGCTTGGATTAAATACTAAAGACCTTAGGTTATTAAACACTTTAGACGAAAAAATAGAGCTATTTAAAAATAAAGGAATAGATCACTTAATCGTTATGGAGTTTACCAAAGAGTTTGCAAACCTTACTTCGTACGATTTTGTTAAACAAATTTTACACAAAAAATTAGATATATCATTCTTAATTGTTGGACACGATCATCAATTCGGAAAAAACCGAGAAGGTAGATTAGATAGGCTTAAAAGATATGCAGAAGAATTTAATTTTGGAATTAAACGCGTCGAAGTTTTAAGCACCAAGGGACTAGATGTTTCATCTACAAAAGTCAGAAATTTATTGAATTCTGGCGATGTTCAATTAGCAAATAATTTATTGGGCTACAATTATTTTATTATTGGCAAGGTTGTGGTTGGCGATAAAATTGGCAGAACAATAAATTTCCCTACAGCAAATATTTCTGTCGATGAATTTAAAGCATTACCAAAAAATGGTGTTTATGCTGTTAAAGTAAATTTTAACAATACCAAATATTTTGGAATGCTAAATATTGGATATAGACCAACAATAAACAACAAAGAAGAAAAGAAAATTGAAGTTCATATTTTTAATTTTGATAAAGAAATATACAACGAAAAAATAAAAATTATCTTCTGTAACCATATTAGAGATGAGA
>DAOVTE010000010.1 GCA_030627705.1 Bacteroidales bacterium | reverse complement strand
TGGATATTCTAAGAACTACGTCTTTCATAGTTTCTGTCAGTAAGTGATAATTCTCTTCGCTTTGTTTTAATGTTTGTTCACTTTTTTTTTGGTCAGTAATATCAATAATTGTAATATTCATGCATATTTTATCATCAAAATAAAAAGGTGATGCATAAACATTTACGTCTTTTATTTTACCGGAGGCTAATTTATGTTGAAATTCGAAAAAGTTTGATTTTATTTTTTTTGCTTCTTTAATTATTGCCTGTATTTTATCTGGCGACAATGTATTTAAGTCGTTTATTGTTTTTTGCAATAATTCATTTTTTGAATAGCCGTAGAAATTTACTGCCGTATCGTTAGCATTTATTATTTGCTTTGTCCCTGAATTAAGCTGCAACATTATTGCTTTATTATGTTCAAAGTAGTTGTTAAATATTTCGTCCTTTTTGTTAATTTCTAATTTTTGGCGAAGAATAATATTTTCTTTGTCTAACTCTTGATATGTTGATTTTTGTGTCATATCTATGTTGTTTATTATTGGTATTAACCTGTTTATTAAATAAATTTACATACCTGCATCCTTAAGTATTTTCAGTTGAATTTTACTGAGTTTTGCTATAAATTCGGCATCGGTGCAATTAGGTTTTTTTCTAGCCCATTCTGAAGCTTCGTTCAGAATTGTTGTGTATTCGTTCATTATAGACCTATCTGTTGGGTCAGCTTTATATTTTTTTTGAATATCTATATATTTATCCATAAAATCTTCGTAACCTTTTAAAAATTCATCGCATTCAATAGATTTTGAACTTGAAGAATTGTATGATGATATATCCTCAACTTCTTCACTTGTTGTAACTTTCATTTCTTTTGTCATAGCTTCAACTTTTTTCATTGTATCTTCCGCTTGTGTATTTCCTCCTCCACAAGAAGCTAAAAACATTATTGCCATTAAGGCAAACACAATTAATTGTAATTTTTTCATCATTATTTAATTTAAATTTATACCAACTTCAATTATTAAGGTCTCATTCAATATATTCCGACCTCTTTATTAAGGTTTCTTCTTTATAGCATTTATAACCTTAATAATAAACTAGGTTAAGGCTGTGGTTTTGTTATTTATTCTTCATTTTTCTATAATTGCTATTAACAAACATACTTATAAAGATAAATCTTTGATAAACAGATGTTTAAACTACAGTTTTGCTAGTTTTAAGTATATGTATTTTCGTTTAAAGTCAATTTTGGTTTATTTTATACAGCCTAAAAAGTGGTGCTTTATAGCAGTTATTGTGTGGATTAAGGTGCATAATGTCAATAATTTAAAAACCCTTACAGGAATTAATCTATAAGGGTTTAAATAATTTACAAAATCACATTTTTATTTTTTTACTTGCTCCATCAAATTCTTAAAATGTGAACTTGCAATGGGGATTTTCATGCCATTCTCAAGAACAACTTGCCCCCCACCTGTTCTACAAATACTTTTTATGTAGTTTAAGTTGATAAGGAAAGATTTGTGAGTTCGAAAGAAAATTGATTTAGGAAGTAAATATTCGATATGCTTTAATGACTTAGAAACAAGAATGGTTTCGTTTATTACAGTATAAACTTCGCAATAGTTACCATCTGCTTTACAGAAAATAATATTTCTGGTTTTAACCAATTCGTAACCATTTGTTTTGGGCAGTACAATTTTGTCAAATTCTTTAGTTTCAAGATTTAGGTTGTGCAAAAGACTTTCAATGTGCAAACTTGTATTTTTATTTACATGGTCTTTCTTTTCCAATTTTGTAATTGCCTCACCCAATTCAATCTGATTTATGGGTTTAAGTATATAATCTAAAGCAGCAAATTTAATAGCATTGATAGCATATTGTTCATAAGCAGTAGTGAAAATCACATCAAAATCAGGTTGTTTAAAATATGAGAATAACTGCAAACCGTTTTCTTTTGGCATTTCAATATCTAAAAAAACAACATCGGGATTGTGTTCTTTAATTAATTCAACTCCATCTTTCACAGATTCTGCCAATCCACAAACTTCAATCCTGCTTGAAAAATAACGCTGAATTATTTTTTGTAAGGTTTCTCTGGCGTTTCTTTCATCGTCTATAATAACGCAGGTTTTCATATTCTAAGCTTTTGTGATACAAAGATAATGTAAAATACAAGTATTTAAATTACAAATGTTTTAACTTTCAATAATAATGGATAAAGTATGAGTAATACCATATTAAATGTGAATTTGGTAATATATATATATGGGCTAATTACTGATATATTTCTATCTCTATTTTAGGCACTTTCATAAGTAATCACTTTTACACTGGTTATAGTAGGCATTGCGTCTAAAATGAATACTTCTTAATTTAAACTATATTCCCTGTCTCTGTGATATAAGGTAATATATAATCCATACGTGATTTGTTAATAGTTCCTAAAAAGTCAATCCTATCAAAAAAATAATAAGTGCTGAATATATAGTTCGTTTGCTTTTCACTTTTCTAGTTTTTTAATTTCATTCGTTTTATTTGGCACATAACTCATATATACACGAATATTTTTCCCTTTATGAAGTATATTTATTACATACGTACTTTTATTTCAATCATTTCTACCAAAGGTATAATTTTAAAAAGGAAAATCAAAAAACACCACGACAAACAAACAAATTTGACTTAGGTTAAGAAAGACAAAAAATAGTATTAATATTTTTGTTTAAGAGATACACTGGCGGAGTAACTCCGTCAGCCATCTCTAATTCTTTAATTTGTATAACCAAGTTTGTTATCTTTCTTTTTATATATGATTCTATCACCTTTATTTAAAACATACTTATATATTGAGCTATTATTTTCATCATTTCTTTTGTCTGCATATTCTTTATATTTAATTTCATTATTAGAGCCATGCATTGGCAATACTAATGAGGGTTTAAATTTTTCTACCAAATAGTTGTTGCCTTTTACAAGTGCTACTTTATCACTAAAACTACAACCAGTAATTGGAACAAAAGCAATATCAATATTATTGTGTTGTCTTGCCAAGAAATCTATTTCATTGCTAAACTCTTTATCTTCTTCTTGATACCTGTTTGCATGATCGCCCGGATGATAAATTACCAGACCATCTACTTCTACCATAAATCCTTCGCCACTATCGGTAGATGATATTGCTGTTATTTTTACATCATCTACTACTTTATTTTCTCTTGGTGGGATGTAAGTATAATCGTTGGTAAGAGTTGTTTCAAAACCCAAAACATACTTAATATTTTTTACTGATTTGTTCCAGTCTAAAATATCTCTGCTAAAATGATCGCTATGTATGTGGGATGCAAAAACCATTATATTTTCTTTGGCTATTTCTTCTGTGTTTATTCTTCCATTGTTTATACTTACATTATCAGGCTCGATGCTGCGTTGCCAATAGTCGAAAATCAATAAATGATTTTTAGTTTTAACAGCCCAGCCACTATGATTCAAATACCATATAGAGGCTTCGCTTTCTTGCACTTCACTTTCTAAAAGCTGAGACTTAATAAAAGGCATATTTTCTATACTCGCACCAAGTTTAAAAAAACTATCGGCTATGTCTTTGTTCCCATAATATACTGCATAATACGCAGGTGTTCTGCCTTTATTATCTTTTGCATTAATATCTGCACCATTCTTAATCAATATATCTACCACATCTCCATATCCCACTATCGCTGCAGTGTGTAGTGGCGTTTTGCCCCATTTGTCTGCAACAGAAACATCTGCATTATATTTCAGATAAGTTTTAATATTTTCAGGTTTATGACTTTTTGTTGCTCTCATCAATGGGGTTTCTCCATTATTGTTTTGAATATTTATATCTGCTCCGTTTTTGCATAATATTTCAATACATTTGGTGCTATCGCCCCAAGATGTAGTATGTAATGGAGAATCACCATCAAGGTCTTTAGAATTTACATCAATACCTTTTTTAACTAAAAATTCTACTATATTGGGATATCTGCGCGATGCAGAATGCAAAGGGTTTCTTCCGCTATTTGTGCATGATTCTCTTTTACATAAACCAGGTTCGATTTTTGCTCCTTTTTCTGTAAGTAATTTTACTACATCAAAATTTCCGCGCGAAGCAGCAACTTTTAGAGGTGTGTTTCCATAATCGTCAAAAACATTTACCTTACATCCTTTATCTAATAATAAATTAACAAGTTCGAGGTTATTGTTTTGGGCAGCCATAATTAAGAAATTAGAATTATTATCCAATTTTTGATTAATATCCGCACCATTATCTAAAAAATATTTTGCTGCATCGTAGTGTCCTCTTTCTACTGCTGATTTTAATAGGCAAATACCCTTATCGTCAACAATATTTACATCTACCTTTTTTACATCTACCAAGTATTTAATAATATCCATTCTGTTACCAGATGCTGCCCAAAATATAGATGATTTTCCATCTGTGTCTTTGGTATTATAATCAAATCCTTTGCTTTCTAAAAACTTAAAAATTTCAAGATTGCCTCCATAAGCCGCCCAATGTACAAGACTTAAACCATCGTCGCATTTTGCATTAATATCCATTCCTTTAGAAATACAATATTTAAATATCTCGAAGCTACCACCCATACATGAGTAATGTAATGGTGTTTGTCCTCTAGAATTTTCAGCTTTTATATTTGCACCTTTTTCTGTTAATAATTTGAAAATTTCTAAATTTGAATTCCACGCAGTATAATGCAATGCAGTATTGCCATAAGTATTAGCCATATTAATATCTGCACCTTTTTTTATAAAAAACATTACAAGTTTTGTATGTCCGTTGGTAGCCGAAATCATTAATGGAGTAGAGCCTCTTGGGTTTGGAGATTCGAGCAAAGAAATATCATTTTCTATAATTTGCTTTACCGCTTCAATTTTGGCATTATTTAGTGCCTCATGTAAGTCATTGGTCTTATTACTTGTTTGCCCAAATACAGAAACATTATTAATAAAGAATAGAATAAGAGAAATAAAAATTGTCTTTGCTAGCATTAATCTTTTTGTATGTGTCATAATTTATAGGTTTTAATATATTTGAATAGTCAAAAATCGATTATTTCTATTAGTTTTCAAACTAAATTTCTATAAGCGGTCGTAAAAATCGCTGAATGGTTCTCATCATAATTAAACTACATCTACCACTTACCGAATAATGTAACCACTCAACTAATAACTTATAAATATTTCGCAAAGTATTTGTATATTTGTGTTATAATTAATTTTATACTAATGAAAAAGAAATTTAAGAATAAACTTTTTTGGATACTTCAGTTATCGGGATGGACAGTTCTTGCTTTAGCAATGTTTTTTGTTTTTGGCAAAAGCAAACCCATGGATTATTTAAGTAAGTTCCTGTTTCTATACTCTTATCTTTTAGATTTTCTAATAACATCATTTGTATTAAGATATCTTTTAAGGTTTTTTTGGAAAAAGGTACAATCTATTAAATGGCTAATTATAGTGGTGTTTTTTACCGTACTTCTTATCGTTCCTGTTTGGTATTTTATAGATGTTTTTACGAGTATGTTTTTTTGGGTAGATTCTGGAATTGAGAATTACTTTAAAAAATTTACTTTAAAGTTTTATTTCCAAAGAAGTTTTATGGTCTATGTAATATACTATGCATGGACCACTCTATATTTTGGAATAAAATACTGGATGGAATGGCAAGAAGAGAAGAAAAGATCTGAAGACGCTTATAATCTGGCACAAAAAGCACAATTGCAAATGTTGCGATATCAACTTAATCCACATTTTTTGTTTAATTCTTTAAATTCAATAAAAGCACTGGTAGAAGAAGATAAATTGAAAGCAAAAGAAATGATTACCGAACTATCGGATTTTCTTAGATATTCACTTATGAGTAAAGATGCCGCATTTAGACCCTTAAAAGACGAAATAGATGCTTTAAAACTTTATCTTTCAATAGAGAAAAAACGATTCGAAGAAAAACTTGAAATTAAATATGATATAGAAGAAGAAGCAAAAAGCAAAATGGTTTTAAGTTTTCTATTGCATCCGCTTATAGAAAATGCCATAAAATATGGAATGAAATCATCAAAATTGCCCCTTGAACTTACTATAAAATCTTATTTAGAAACTAATTTCCTTGTTGTAGAAATATGTAATTCTGGTAAATGGATTGAGTGGGGAGAAGCTGAGGGACAACATGGAACTGGAACTGGATTAGAGAATGTAAAAAAAAGATTAGAAAATGCATATGTTGAAAATTATAAATTCGATATAATTAAAAATGAAAATAAAGTTTGCATAAAAATAATGATGAATACAGATAGATGAGCAAAATACAAAATGATATATTAACAGCACTTGTTGTTGATGACGAACGTCTGGCAAGAACAGAGTTGATATCTATGCTAAAACATTTTGAGAATATTAATGTTGTAGGCGAAGCAGATGGTGTTGAGTTAGCTATAAAACAAATAGAAAAGCACAATCCCGGCCTTATTTTTCTTGACATTCAAATGCCAGGAGAATCGGGTTTCGACCTTCTTGATAAAATTGAAATGGAAGCTAAAATTATATTCGTTACTGCCTATGATGAATATGCAATGAGAGCTTTTGAGGTAAATGCTTTAGATTATTTACCCAAACCTGTTTCGCAAGAACGGCTTAGCAAAACAATAGAAAGAATTATTGAAAATAAACCAAATGAAGAACTAAGTTCGAAAATACTAAAATATACAGACCGTCTATTTTTAGAATTTGGGTCACAAATACGTTTTTTAAAAATATCTGAGATTTCACATATAACTGCTGAAGGAGATTATACAATAGTTCATCTAATTGATAATACAAAAGGATTAATTTCTAAATCGATGACAGAATGGGAAGAAAGACTACCAGATAATTTCTTTTGCAGAATACACCGTTCATCTATCGTAAATACAGAGTTTATTGATAAAATTGATAAATATTTTAACAATACTCTTAAGATAAGCCTGAAGGGAGTTAAAGAGCCATTAGTTATAAGCAGACGCTATGCTAAAAAGATTAAAAATTTATTTGGTTAATCGGCTTACTATTTGCCACGCAATAGAGTATTCAGGTATTGGGTTTTTAAAATTAATATCACTCAACTACTTTTTCGTAGTCAAAAACATCTACAATTGTTATACTTCGCTTTATTCAGGTTTCATCTATATTTTTTCAAACCCTTCTCATGTTTATCTGTATGATGTTCTTTTACTAGTTTCTTAAAAATTGAACGGTCGAGTTTCTGTATTATCTGACCAAATAGTGTTATCTTTTCATAGAGAGTCATTTTTTTGTAATGCAACTCAAAGATAATTTGAGATACTTAAAATTAACTCTATTTTTTTTATTTTATCAAACGTTTAGGACGGGATTGTTTTTAGACTAATAAAAACTAGGTACTTGCTACCACTAAGCATAGATTGCATATACGCTTTTTATTATATTACGTTTCTAGTATAGATTCTCAATTGATAGCAGAAAGAGTGCGACAATTAATATTAAATTTAGTCCCTTTTTTAGTCCCTTGCTTAAATAACTATCTGCAATTAAGCTTATATTGTGGAGCATATCGGAGTCGAACCGATTACCTCTTGACTGCCAGTCAAACGCTCTAGCCAGATGAGCTAATGCCCCAATACCATTTTATCTTAAAGTTTTAGATGCTTTATCAACAGTATCTATTAATCTTTGGTAAACTTCTTCTGAAGAACCATTACCATCAATATCAATTACATTAATCTGCTTTCTATAATATTCTGGTACATTTGCTGTAATTTCTTCGTACTCCTCTATCCTATGAATAATAGTCTCTGGATTTGCATCATAAGTTCTAGAACTCTCTGTTTTTCCTCTGCCATGTAACCTTTTAAATGCCTCTAGCATAGAAATATCTAAATTAACAATTAACGATACCGAAGAATTCATTTTTCTTAATATTCCATCTAAAATATATGCCTGAACAATTGTTCTTGGAAAGCCTTTAAAAATAAATCCTTTAGCATTTGGATTATTATCTATTTCACGTTCAATTATTTGAATAGCTAGCTCATCAGGAACAATATCTCCTTTTTTCATATATCCACTAACTTTCTCACCAATTTCGGTTTTTGCTTCCATTTCTTTGCGTAAAAGCTTACCTGTTGAAATAAATTTCAAACCCAAATCATCAGCAATTCTCCTACTTTGAGTTCCCTTTCCTGCGCCTGGCATTCCTAGAATTACAACATTAAATAATTTATCTTTTAACTTATTTTGTACTACAAGATCAATTCTTTTAAAAATCTCATCTATTGTACCCAAGCCATTAATAGGGTTAAAAATTCCACGTTCTTTGTAATATCTTGCTGCTGGTGCAGTCTTTTTTTCGTACTCCCTAAACCTATTATCAATAATTTCTTCTGTATCATCTACTCTACCAGATATTTTTGCTCTTTCTAGTATTCTTCTTTTAAGCTCGGCTTGTGGCACTTCTAAACTAATCATACATGATAAGCTAGAGTCTAATCTTTGTAACATTCCTTCTAATATATATGCCTGAACATAAGTTCTTGGAAAACCATCAAACAAAACACCATTTATCTCAGTTTTTGATTTAATAAATCCTTCTATTATCTGAACTATAATCTCGTCTGAAACAAGTTCCCCTCTTTCTATAATATCTTTAGCTTTTCTTCCTAATTTTGTATTTTCAGCTATTTCGTTTCTTAATATGTCTCCAGTAGAAATATATGCTAGTTTATATTTTTCTATTAGATTCTTAGACTGAGTTCCTTTTCCCGCACCTGGGGGGCCAAATAAAGCTATATTTAACATTAGTTTTTTATTTTTAAAGATTTTATTTTTACAAAAATAACAAATTATATAAAAAACATAAGCTTGTTAATAAAAAAATTCAATCATTATAAGTTTTTATTTTAACCAATAATTTATACTTTAGCATCGTTATTTTAAATTAGTCTAAATTATGATAAGCGATAAGAATAATATTAATAATTCTGTATTAGCTCAGGCAACAGAGCGATTTAAAGAATATTTAGAAGAGAATAAACACAGGAAAACACCAGAAAGATTCGCAATTTTAGATGAAATATATTCTAACGACGGGCATTTTGATATAGAATCTCTGTATATAATAATGAAAAATAAAAAATATAGGGTAAGTCGCGCTACACTATATAATACTGTTGATTTATTATCTGATTGTAATTTAGTAATTAAGCATCAGTTTGGAAAAAACATTGCACAATTCGAAAAAGCATATAATAGCGAAATACACGAGCATTTAATTAGTACTAAAACAGGAAAGCTAATCGAATTTACCGACACTAGAATAAATAAAATAATAAAAGACGCTTGTATTAAGAATGGTTTCACACCTTCGAGGCATGTTTTATATGTATATGGAACTTTTAATGATGAAAAATAAATCATCCACTCTAAAGTATCTAAATTTAGATCTACCTAAGCAATAAAACGCTACATTTTTATTTTTTATCAACTTATTAACAATTAGAATTTTTCTAATAAAATTGTATTACTTTCAAATCTTGATTACATACATATATGTTATTATATAACATTTTTAAATAGTTTAATTTACAATAAATAATTACAGTGAAAGTAGACATATTATTAGGCTTACAATGGGGCGACGAAGGAAAAGGTAAAATAGTAGATGTTTTAACACCTAAGTACAATATTATATCAAGATTTCAAGGTGGGCCAAATGCAGGTCATACTCTAGAATTTAACAATATTAAACATGTATTACACACAATTCCTTCTGGTATTTTTAGAGAAAACACATTAAATATAATAGGAAATGGAGTAGTTATCGATCCTATTATTTTTAAGAAAGAAGTTGAGGAATTAGAAAAAATAAATGTGGATTTAACACAAACGCTTTATATTTCTAAAAAGGCTCATATTATTGTGCCATCACATAAAATTATTGATGCTGCATCTGAGCAGGCAAAAGGTAAACTAAAAATTGGTTCTACACTAAAAGGTATTGGTCCAACATATATGGATAAAACTGGCAGAAATGGACTTAGAATTGGTGATATTATTACTGATAATTTCGAAGAACGATACAATAAACTTAAAAACAAACATATAGCATTATTAAATCAATATAACTTTAAATATAATATTGAAGAAACAGAGAAAGAATGGTTCGAAGCTATAAAATTTATCAATAAGTTTAAATTTATTGATAGCGAGCATTTTATTAATGATTCTATAAATTCTAACAAAAAAATATTAGCAGAAGGCGCACAAGGAACACTTTTAGATATTGATTTTGGAACATATCCGTTTGTAACATCCTCTAATACTGTTAGTGCAGGAGCTTGCACAGGTCTTGGTATTGCTCCAAATAAAATTGGTGAAGTATTCGGTATTTTTAAAGCTTACACAACTAGAGTTGGAAGTGGGCCATTTCCTACAGAACTTTTCGATAAAGATGGAGAAGATTTACAAAACTACGGAAATGAATTTGGTTCTACAACAGGAAGATCTCGCAGATGCGGATGGCTAGATTTACCTGCATTAAAATATTCAATAATGATAAACGGAGCTACTCAACTTTTTATGATGAAAGCTGATGTTTTGGATAATTTTGATACCATTAAAATAGCAACTGCTTATAAAATAAATAATAAAGTTGTAGATTTTTTCCCATTCGAAGTAAACGAAAATATTACACCAATTTACAAAGAGTTTAAAGGTTGGAAACAAAATCTTACAAAGGTTGAAAAACCTAATGAACTTCCTGATAATTTAATTAATTATATTAAATATATTGAATCGGAAGTTGGTGTTCCGGTAAAAATAGTTTCTGTTGGTCCAGACAGAAAGCAAACTATATTTATGTAACTAGACAATATTATTAATAATTGTATTTATATATAAAAATATAAATACAATTATTTACGCTTCATCATTATAGAAAAGCTTATAGAACTTTTTCTGTTTACTTTCATCAAATCCTTTTTCCATATTATTTGGTCTCGAATGAACATATATATGAAAATTCTTGTCTAGTTTAATTACCGATTTAAAAAACTTCTGAGATTTCTTCACTGCATTTTCAGAAATATCAAATTCCTTTCCTGTTTTACTTCCAGAGGCTTCCTCAAAATCTGTTTTAAATTCTTTAAAAGCATCAACAATTACGGGTTCGTTTATTACCTCTTTGTGAAAACTTTCTTCTTTATATTCTTCATTATCTTTAAAAAAATCTTGAGTTCGCTTAATAAACTCAATTTGCTCTTTTTTATCTACATTATTATCCTCAGTTAATACAGTTTCGCTAAAGCTCTTACACATATCAATAAAATTACTAGTAGAGTAATAATTATCTTCGCGTGGTTTTATTTTAAGAAAATCTTCGCGCCAATAAACAGCTTCGTTACCTTTGTTATACGTATCTACAATGCTAATCTTATAACCTTGTTCTTTTTCTGTATTAAAAATCAAACAGCCTTTGTCTAATTTATTAATATTAATTCCATTTTCGTAATCAATTTCGAAGTTATCGCCTTGTTGATAAACACGAATATATGTATCTTTATTTTCTGATTTAAAAAGCCCTATTCCATCAACTAATTCGCCATCTACAACACAATCTTCTAGGTAAGCAATATAAAATTCTCCACCTTTAATTTTAGGATGGGTAGATTGCTCGAATAAATGTTTAGATATATTTTTTGATTGATTATAAAGCTCAGTTTTATCAGCAAATATTTTGCTAACATAATTATACACCTCATTTAAATTAATATCAGATTCGTGAAAAAAATTATAAAACTCATCTGTTTTAAATGGAGATAAAAAATATTGTAATAAAATATTATTGATGTTTTCATCAACCATATTAAATTCTGATTTAGAAAAAGATAAATTCTCTCCTTTACTTTTATTACCTACGTTATGAACTACAATATTTCTAAGTGTAGATTGTTTAAGTTCAAGCATTTTAATTGTATAATTTGATTATTTATTCCAAGTTTCTGGAGATTTTCTCCATTCATTTAATGTTGGTACTTGTTCATCAGAAATATATTTTGTCTTTACAGCTAGTTCTAACAACGCATTATAATCGCTTAAAGTTGTAAGGTCGCAATTATATTTCTCGAAATTTTCATCTGCAAGTTTAAACCCATAAGTAAAAATAGCAACCATGCCTAATACTTCACATTTTGCTTCGCGTAATGCTTCTACAGCCTTTAAACTACTTCCTCCTGTTGAAATTAAATCTTCAATAACAACAACTTTTTGGTTTTCTTCGTAATATCCCTCTACTTTATTTTGTAAACCATGACCTTTACTAGACGAGCGAACATAAATAAACGGAAGATTCATTTTCTCGGCAATTAAAACCCCAATAGCAATTGCACCAGTTGCTACTCCAGCAATAACCTCAGCATTTGGATATTTTTCATTAATTACTTCTACAAACCTATCTCTAATATAATTTCTAGTTTCCGGAAACGAAAGTGTTTTTCTATTATCGCAATAAATTGGAGAATTCCAACCCGAAGCCCATGTAAAAGGATTTGTTGGTTGTAGTTTTATTGCTTTTATTTGTAATAATTGTTCGGCAAGCTTTGTTTTATTTATATCCATTATTATGAAAATTTTTATTAACGAAAATACTTTGTCTTTAACAGATAAAAAATCTGAAAGCACAAAAATAATTAATTACACTAACAAAAAAGAATTATTAAAATATATTACAGACTTAGAAAATAATAATTGTAATAATATAGAATTATACACCAAAAATATAGATACACTAATAGATGATTACAAATCATTATATAAAATTATTTATGCTGCTGGAGGAATTGTTATTAATGAAAAAGATGAAATTCTTTTTATTAAAAGATTAGGAAAGTGGGATCTACCTAAGGGAAAAATTGAGAAAGGCGAAACCAACAACAAAGCTGCTGTACGCGAAGTTACAGAAGAAACTGGAGTAACAAACCTTAATGTTATAAATTTACTACAAAACTCATATCACACATATAATATTAATGAAAAAAGAATCTTAAAACATACATATTGGTATATTATGAAAGCATCTGGGAAGCAAAATCTAGTTCCACAAACAATAGAAGATATTACAGAAGTAAAATGGATAAATGTCAATAATTTAGATGTAGTTTTAAATAATAGCTATAATTCTATTAAGGACTTATGCGAAAATTTTAAATCCATTTTTCAAATACAAACTAAGAGCAATAAAATATATTAAATATAATTTTTTTTATTAGAAAAAAGCAATTACTTTCGCACACACAAAAAATGATGGTCCAGTAGCTCAGTTGGATAGAGCAACAGCCTTCTAAGCTGTGGGTCACAGGTTCGATTCCTGTCTGGATCACATATTAAAAAAACCGTTTAAATATTATTTTAAACGGTTTTTTATTTTCAAAAAAATAATAAATATTGTTAGTATAATATTATTTATTATTAAAGAAATTCATTGTTCTCTCTACTCCAATAGTACCAAAGCTTTTAATAGCCTCTAATACAATAGGAATCTTTTTATCTAGAATTTCTTTTTCTTCTAAGGTCCAGTCTCCAAGCACATAGTTTACTTTTTTTCCTTCAGAAAATTCGCTTCCTACACCAAATCGCAACCTAGTATAATTATTACCACCAATAGTTTGAGCTATATTTTTAAGACCATTATGTCCTCCATCGCCACCTTTGGTTTTAATTCTAATTGCACCAAATGGCAAAGCAATATCATCAACAATAATAATAAGATTTTTTACGGGAATTTTTTCTTTTTGCAGCCAATAGTTAACTGCTTTTCCACTTAAGTTCATATAAGTGGTTGGTTTTATAAGCACAAAGATTCGCGCTTTAAATTTATAATGAGAAACGAAGCCATAACGCTTATCCTCAAAAGAAATATTGGACACCTTTGCTAAAGTGTCCAATACTTCGAAACCCAGATTATGTCTGGTATTTTTATATTCTTCGCCAAAGTTTCCTAAGCCTACAACAAGGTATTTCACTTTAATCGAATTTAGTAATTACTTTTCTGCTGTTGCTTCGCCTTCTGCTGCTTCGCCTTCTGCTGCTTCTTCTCCTTCTTCTCCTGCTAATTCTTCATCCTCAGACATTGCGCTTCTTGTCATTTTAACAGCTGCTACAACATTATTTGGAGTATCTAAAAGTTCCAACTTATCATCGTATTCAAGTTCGTTAATTTTAACTGACTTACCAATAGATAGGTGCTCTACGTTAATTACAAATTTTTCTGGCATATCAGCTAAAAATGCTTTTACTCTAAGCGAACGCATATTTTTATTTAACTGTCCACCAGCTTGTACACCAATTGCAAAACCTTCAAGTTCTACTGGAACATTAATAGTTATTTTTTTATCGTCGAAAACTTGTAAAAAGTCTATATGTAGAATCTTATCAGTTACGGGATGAAACTGAATTTCTTGCATAATTGCTTTTACATTCTCTTTGCCTACTTTTATCTTTACTTCAAAGATATCTGGAGAATAAACTAAATTTCTAAATTCATTTTCGTGTGCGTAAAAATGTATATTTTTTCCACCACCATAAACTTCACAAGGTACTAAATCTTGTTTTCTTAGAAGTTTTGTTTCTTTTTTACCAAGAGCTTCTCTTAATGTTCCTGTAATTTCAATTGTTTTCATTATTATAAAATTTTGTGTTACTCAAAACTAAACTTTTTAATTTCCCATCACACGTTAATATTTTTTTTTGAGATTGCAAAGATAATACTTTTTTATCTTAAACAATAAAATTAGAGCTTATTGACTCATAATTATATACTTTGTTAATCGTATCGGCGAAAACATTAGCAACAGAAAGAACTGTAATTTTATCACATTTCTTTTTTAATGGTATTGAATCGCTAATAATAATCTCTTTAATATCTGAATTTTTTAGTCTTTCGTAAGCAGGACCAGACAGTACTCCATGCGTTGCAATAGCTCTTACACTTTTTGCCCCTTTTGCCATCATCATATCAGCAGCTTTAGTAATTGTACCTGCTGTATCAATCATATCGTCTAGAATAATTACGTTTTTGTTTTTTACTTCTCCAATAACAGTCATTTCGCCAATAACATTAGCTTTCTCTCTAGATTTATGACAAATTACCATTGGTGTTTTTAAGAATTTTGAGTATGCATTTGCACGCTTAGTTCCTCCCATATCTGGTGATGCAATTACCAAATCGTCTAATCCTAAATTTTTAATATAAGGCACAAAAATAGACGAAGCATAAATGTGATCTACAGGTACATTGAAGAAGCCTTGTATCTGATCTGCATGTAAATCCATTGTCATTACACGACTAACACCAGCAGTATAAAGCAAATCGGCAACTAATTTTGCGCCTATTGCTACTCTAGGCTTATCTTTTCTGTCTTGTCTTGCAAAACCAAAATAAGGCATAACAGCAACTATTTTATATGCTGATGCACGTTTAGCAGCATCTATTAATAAAAGAAGTTCCATTAAATTATCGGTAGGCTGAAACGTAGACTGTATAATAAATACTGTTTTACCTCTTACAGTATCGTCGTATGATGGCTGAAATTCGCCATCGCTAAAGTGTGCTATTGTTGTTTTACCTAGCTTACTACCATAAGCTTTTACAATTTTTTTTGATAAATATTCTGTGGCTGTACCAGAAAAAAAGATAATAGGAGAATCTTGCATTTTGTTTTTTTTATATTTATTCACAAAAGTAGTCATTAATTATTATTGATAAAAAGTGTTTTTAAGTTATTATTAACAAATAATTAAAAAATATAAATTCTTTGTAAACTAATTTAAATATTAAGTTTAGAAATAAGCTCGTAATTGCACGCCACCTGTATGAACTATATCGTTACCAGTAGAATATCTAGCATTATAATTTAGATTTAACATTAATGTTTTAGAGATATTTCGCTGATACATTACTGTCCAAGTTAGATTGTTTCCTGGCATTAAACCTTGTAACATTTCGTATGCTAACGAGCCATTTGTATTGTATGGATATTTAATATTTATAATATTTACACCAACTAATAAGTTTCCTTTTTTTAATACATTATGTCTTAATTCTAATCCCGCATTATTACTTTGTAATTTTTCGCCACTATTATTTTCCTTTTCTATAAACTTATATTTAATTGTAAATCGTAATGATAAATTTGGTTGAAAGCTAAAATCATTTTCGCTATCAAAATAACTAATACTATAGTTCTTAGTACTAAAGAACTCTGAATAATAATCTTTATTACCAAGTTTAAATTTATTATATAGAGCAAAGTTTTTTGTAATATTCCACCTAATATTTAATCCATTATAAATATTTAGCCTAGAATCGAAACCAGATATCAGCAATAATCTATTTTTATTCTCTTGATAAATATAATCTATAGCAATCTTTGAACTATTTTTATTAAACGAGAAGATATTACGTATAGAAGTACTCATACTCATCATTGTAGAATCATTAATGTTTCCAGCAAATGGATTTACATTAGTTATTAAATCGCTATTTATGAGTTTATGATTTACATTGTAAGCAAACATATTTGAGAATTTAGACGCTAGTTTTTTCACACCTTTTTCTTTACGCCATATTTTCTTTGGGCGGATAGTAAACGTCTGATTTAAATGATTAGAATAAACTTTTATATACTGATTTGTTGGCGTAAAAACTCGAATATAATTAGCCTGATCTTGAAAAATCGCAATTTCAAATTCATTTAATTCTTTAATATTATTGTCGTTGTAATCTGTCCAATTATAAACTCCTTGCCCAGGAGCAACTTCTATATATGCAAATTCTTTTTTTGCTTCTAAACCAGAACCAATTTCGTAAAATGTAGAACTTGTAATTGCCGATTTGTAAAACCTTGCATTATGCTCTACCCTACCCGTAACGTTTTCGTCTGGTTTTAATGTGCTTAAACTTGTGTCTAAAACCGTTAACTTTCTGTAATTAATTGTAGATTTTATTGTCTGCTTTTTAGATTTTTGATAATTATATCCAATAGAAAAATCTTCACCTTTTAGAGAATTACTTAATATATTTTGTAATGGATTTGCATCTATTCTGTATTTATAATTTGCAAATATTTTATTATCGGCAGTATCGGCATTGTTTAGAAAAATCTCGTATTGATTAAAAGAATACGAATTTCCAACCAAGCTATCTGAACTTAATAAATTCCATTTATTATTTTCGCTTTCGTGTCTTAAACCTAACTCAATAATCTTAATTTTCTGTGCAATTTCTACTTTATCTCTGTAAAAAGCTGTAGAGTTTATATTGTCTTCGGAATTCATTACACTACCTAATATTTTTGCCGAGAATCCTTTTTTATGAAACTTTAGATTAATATTATTTTTGTTTGCTACAAAACCACGCTCTTTTGAATATAAATCGAAATTATAAGCACCAGAGCCAAAGTTTCGTTTATAAAACTTAATATTTGAGTTTATAATTTGCTCGTTAGCTTTTGTGCTATTTACAGATGTATTCCAATCTCTGTCAAACTCTACACTACGAAAACGCTCGGCTGGATTAAACTCACCAGAAATTAATTCGTAATTTACTCCTAACGATAAATTAAATGTAGAATCTTTTTTAAACAAATTATCTTGTGAAGCACCAATTTTTATAGCATATCCAATATTATTGTTATCGTCTTGTGGCGAAAAGGTATTAATATCATTATTAGAAAATGCTAAATTGAAAAAAGTTTTTGTATTTCTTCCTATTGCGCTCTCGTTTCCAATACTCACAACTTGTTTTTGCTTTGGTGTAATTAATAAAACCACAGGTTCGTAAGCTCCTTGTTTTATTCCATTTATTGGTGCTACCCATCTAAAAACCCTACCATTTGCAGTTGTTTGAGTTTGTATGTAATTGCCATTAGTTTCGCCAACTTGCGAAAAACTTAAACGATAAAACGCACTATCTTCGCTTGTAGAATAAACATAAATTTGCTGATATATTCCATTTACTAAACTATCTATTTTTTTGTACAATACATAATCGTTTGTAAAACCAATACTATCTATGTTTGGAGATAATGCCGCATCTAAATCATCTCCAATTACCGACATTATTTTCTTTTCGTCGTTGTTTAAGTCTTGCTGCAAAGTCTGATTTTTACTATCATTTTCTGAATAAATATTTAGCCAAGTTTTAGATTTCTTTGTAATTATTTCGTTGCTATTAAAAACAGAAAACCTTGCATAATTTTGGTCGGTATATTCAAACTCAACAACAATACGTTTATCTTTTGTAATAATTTGTTTTGGCGTAAAAGTAATTTCACCAGTATTATAATTTATTGTATAATCGTAATCTAATCCCCTACTTAGCTTTTTACCATCTATAAAAACATTTTCGCTGCCAGATAAAATTATTATGTGCATTTCGTTATTGCAACCCATTAATTTATATGGTCCTTGATTCCCCTCTACGCCTGCAAATTCTTGTTTGCAATAATTTCCCTTAGAAACAGCACCGCTTACTGTCGATTTTAAAACAAGAGAGTTATTTTTCTTCTTGCTTAAATCAAAAGCTGAAGAAGCTATTCCTCCTTTTAGTTTTTTATTTACTTTTAAGAAATAATCGTTTCTGTAATCTAGCACAAAATCCCCTACAGTAACCCTAGATTTATTGTTAAAAACAGTAATAAAAACCTTATCAAACTCTTGTAATTGCTGCGAATTACCATCTGGCTGAATAGGAATATTATTATCTGAAATTGTTGCCAAAACATTTAGCTCGTCTGATAATTTACCTGATAATTGCAGGTTTAGATTTGAATTTACAATTACATCTTGATTGTTCCCGAACGATATTCCACGCGAAATACTTCCTCGTTTATCAAGTTTATTTTCGGTGTAATATCTATAATAATCTTTTTCGTTATACGTATATGTTTTTTTCTCTTTTGTTATAATAGAATCATTATTAATTAATGATAAACTCTTGTATTTTAGCTCTGTTGAGAAATTATACGGAAATGTTTTATACCTAACTTTTATATCAGATAGTTTAGTATTATTTAATATTAAAAGCGAATTAGAATAATCAATTTTATATTCTTTATCTGAGATTAGTTTGCCCGATTTATCAAAAATAAAAACAGAGTTCGGAATAATACTTAAAGAATCAAGTTTTGTAGTATCAGAAGCCAGTTTAATATCTAGACTTTTGATATTAGAGCTTACTTGCGCACTAGTATTATAGTACAGCAATATTAATAATATTAATATATAGTTTCTCAAAAGTATTCGATTATAAACAAAAATAAAACATTAAATACATTTATTTACACAAACACAAATATTGTTTAATTATTATGTTAAATTATACTTTTAGATTTTATGATAAAAATTACTTTTGATGACAAACACATTTTTTAAGCTCTAATTTATAGAATCCAAACCAATATCAAAAGAATTATAAATTGCTTCTTGAATTTTTGTTCTAATATCTAATTCTATTATTTTATTATTATCAGAATTTGGATAAGTTCTATTAGATAAGAAAATATAAACTAAATCATTTTTTGGATCTACCCAAGCCATAGTGCCAGTAAAGCCTGTATGCCCAAAACTATTGGCTGGGGCTAAAATAGAAGTAGGACCACCGCCGCCTGCTAGTGGTTTATCGAAACCTAGACCCCTTCTGTTTTCGGGACAATTAAGGCATGAAGTAAATAATTCTATAGTTTTTGGCTTTATATAATTAACACCTCCATAGCTTCCTTTATTTAAAAGCATCTGCATTAATTTTGCTAAATCATTTGCGTTTGAAAATAACCCTGCGTGACCACCAACACCACCCATCATTGCAGAACCCATATCATGAACATATCCTTGCACTACTTGATTTCGCCAATATTCGTCTTTTTCTGTTGGAGCAATTCTGCTTTTATTAAATGTATTTAATGGATTATAAGTTAATGTTTGTGCTCCGATTGTATTATAAAATTTTGTTTGCACGTATTTATCTAATGTTAAACCTGTTTGATTCTCTACAATTTGTTTAAACCAATAATAACCAATATCGCTATACCTATAGCCATTTTTCTTTCTTAAATTAGAACTTGCTATTCTCATATTTATTGAGTCTAAATAAGAATCTAATATGTAAAAATTATTGCAAATTTCTGTATTGAAGTTTGTCGTTTTAACATTTCTATATATTTGTTTTTTATGTTCTGGATTATCTATTGTGCTAATATAAAACGGAATCCATGGTATTAGCTGTGCCTGATGCATAAGTATATCCTTAACAATAATATCAGATTTGTTAGTAGTATCTAAATACGATATATATTGTGATATTTTGTTATTTACATTTACTTTTTTATCATCATACAACGACATAAGACTTAATGTAGTAGCTCCAATCTTTGTAATTGATGCTAAATCGTAAATATCATCGTTTGTAACTTTATGTTTTCTGTCGTATGTAAAATGCCCAAAGGATTTATTATAAAACACAATACCATTTTTTGCAATTAATACTTGGCAACCTGGGTAGGCATGTTCTCTTATTCCACTTAATGCAATAGAATCTATTTTATTTAAGAATATGCTGTTTGCACCTACTTCGGCGGGTATAGAATATTTTAGTCTATTAATTTTTTTCTGAACAATTGAAAACCCTGCTGGATAATTTTCATTAATACTAACAGGTAATTTACCATCTGCTTTTATGGACCCAAAAATTAACTGAGCTGAAAGAACTTGATAAATTCTAGTATCATTATAAGAAATTATTATACTATTAATTTTATCGAAATTTTTAATGTTTTTTGCTGCATAAGGCAACGCCATTAAATTTAATATTACTTTAGAATTATCAGCAAATTTATCTATTAACTCGAATGATTGTTTTGATAATCCATAGTTCTTTTTAGGATTAAAATTAGTCTTATGTAAACTAACTATAACAGTATTGTATTTTGCTAATTTCTTTACCCATTTTCTTTGCTCATCAGGTTTTAAGAATTTTTTTATATTATAGAAATCTACTTTAGTAAATTTATTTGCTGTTTTCTGAAAATATGTTGTTTTTAAATCCCCAATACTTACAACTGCTATTTTTAATGTATCAAGTCTTTTTAATGGCAAAAAATCATTAGAATTTTTTATAACTGTTAGCGAATTCTCTATTAATTTTCTATTAATTATTTTAGAACTTGGCCTATTTAAATCTTTGTAAATATTTTCTTCGCTTATTGACTCAAGTTTATTTAATCCACTCCAATATTTAACTGCAAGAATCTTAGAAACTCTTCTATTTAAATCTTCCTCATCTATTCTACCATCTATAACGGCTTGCTTAATTTTATTAATTGCCAATTTCACATCTTTTGGGTAAAGTAATATATCGTTACCTGCCATAAATGCCTTTAAATCGGCTTCGCCTGGTTTATAATAATTACTTATACCTTTCATATTAAGAGCATCTGTAAAAATTAATCCCTCGAAACCTAAATGGTTTTTTAACAAGCCATTTACAACTTTTGATGATAATGTAGTAGCTGTATTTTTCGTAGAATCTAAAGCTGGAATATATAAATGCGCTACCATAATTCCTCCTAGGCCTTGTTTTATAAGCCTAGAAAATGGGAATAATTCTAAAGAATCTAAACGTTTTCTGTTATGATTAATTGTTGGTAATGCTTTATGAGAATCTATATTAGTGTCGCCATGTCCAGGAAAATGTTTCCCAGTTGCAAGCACTTTATTATCTTGCAATCCTTTCATATATTGATAGCCTTTTAACGCTACATTGAATCTATCTTCGCCAAACGAACGACTTCCAATTACAGGATTATTTGGATTATTGTTTATATCAATAACAGGAGCAAAATTTACTTGTATACCCATACGCTTACAATCTAGAGCAATTTCTTTTCCCATTTCGTAAAGTAAAGTATCATTATTTATTGCTCCTAGAATCATTTGTCTAGGATATTTAATTGTGCTATCTAAACGCATTGCTAAGCCCCATTCTCCATCAATAGCAATTAATAGCGGTGTCTTAGATATTTCTTGATAATGATTTGTTAATCGTATTTGTCGAACAGGTCCACCTTGAAAAAATATTAACCCACCTATATTATATTCTTTAATTAATTTTTCGATATAAGCTTTATGCTCCTCACCTTTGTTTGAATATGCAGCTACCATAAAAAGCTGACCAATACGTTGTTCTAGAGACATAGACGATAGAGTAGAGTCTACCCATTGAGTGTTTATAGAGTTATAAAACGGTGGTTTTAATTTAGAGATTGGAATAAATTTGTTTTCTGAAACATTTAAAAAGCTACTATTAACAAAAAATATTATAGTTAGCAAGACTATTTTGAAGGTACTTTTAATCATAATATTATATCAAGGTTAAATCTTATGTAAAATTAAGCATATACAATTTTCTATATGTTATTAATGCAATTGTTTATGAACATTTTCTTATTAATAACTTAACAATATTTTAGATAATATACGATGGGTGTTAAATAGTCTTAAAAAGAGATTTTATAGTAACATAAAAATAATTGAGTCGTCATTATATTGAACCTAAAATCAAAAAGTCATGAAAAAAGTTGTAATTATTTTATCAGTTGTAATGTTTTTATCTAGTAATGTATTTTCTACAACAAGTAATAATGATATTAAACTAGTATTATCCGAGATTGTAAAATTTCCTGCAAACGTTGAGTTAAATTGTGCTAATAATATAGCGCTAATAAGTTTTGATGTAGACCAAGAAGGTTACATTAGAGTAACAGAAATTAATGCTTGTATAGAGCTTAAAAAATATATCTTAAAACAAATTGATGGTTATAAACTTATTAATTGTTGCGGAATAGCAAACAATTCATATCAATTTAAATTAAAATTCACAAAGTAGTTACTATATAAATTTATATTCTTTGAATACAATTATTATTAAGCAAAAAGCTCATATTTAAATGAGCTTTTTGTATTATTTAGCGTATTTATTTTGTTATATATAGTAACAAATCTTATTCAATCTCTACTATTAGCTCGTTTCTGCTTACCAATTGATTTTTCTTTACATATACCTTTTTCACAGTACCATCGCAAGGCGAAACAATATGATTTCGCATTTTCATTGCTTCTAAAACAAATAAATTATCGCCTTTCTTAATTTCTGCTTTTTCTTTAACACAAATATTTACTATTTGTCCAGGAATTTGTGTGACAATATTCTTTTTGTTAGGCTTTGTATAAACTGTTCTATTCTTATATTTATCAGATAAGTTTGTAATATACTCAACGCCTTCTATTATTAGTTTTTCATTCATAATTTAAATAGTTAAAACGGAGGTATTCCGTGTTTTTTTCTTGGTATAAATACTTCTTTCTCTGAAGATACGTTTATTGCATGAATAAGAAAGTTTCTTGTTTCTTTTGGCTCGATTACAGAATCTACATGCCCTTTTGCTGCTGCCACATACGGATTAGCAAATAATTCTTTGTATTCTTCTACCTTTTGTTTTCTTGTTTCTTCTGGATTCTCCGACTCATTAATTTCTTTCTTAAAAATAATATTAGCAGCTCCTTCTGGTCCCATAACAGCAATTTCTGCTCCTGGCCATGCAAAAACAAAATCTGCTCGTAGATGTCTAGAGTTCATTGCAATGTAGCCACCACCATAAGCTTTTCTAATAATTACAGATATTTTAGGCACAGTTGCTTCGCTATAAGCATATAATATTTTTGCTCCGTGACGAATAACTCCTGCATGCTCTTGATCTACACCAGGCAAATATCCAGGTAAATCTACAAGTGTAATAATAGGAATATTAAAAGCATCGCAGTATCGAATAAATCTACCTGCCTTATCAGACGAATCTACATCTAAAACTCCTGCTAGTACCAATGGCTGGTTTGCAACAAAACCAACAGTATTACCGTCTAACCTACTAAAACCAATTACGATATTGGCTGCCCACATTTCTTGAACCTCGAAAAACTCGGATCCATCAACAATAGATTTTATTAAATTTCTTACATCGTAAGATGTACGAGGATCAGAGGGTACAATTTTATTAATATTAAATTTTTTAAGGGGTAAACTAGACTTAGTAGTTTCTGCTTTTTTACTATTATTCCAAGGAATATAAGTTACAAGTTCTTTGATTTGCTCGAAACATTCGTCTTCAGATTTTGCGAAAAAATGAGCATTACCAGTAGTTTCGCAATGTACTCTTGCTCCACCAAGTTCTTCCATACTAATATCTTCGTTTAATACAGTTTTTATTACTTCTGGGCCTGTGATAAACATTTTAGAAATTTTATCTACTGTAAAAACAAAATCGGTTAATGCTGGTGAATAAACTGCTCCACCTGCACAAGGACCTAATATTACTGATATTTGCGGAATAACTCCCGAGGCTAAGGTATTTCTAAAAAATATCTCGCCGTAACCTGCAAGTGCATTAACTCCCTCTTGAATTCTTGCTCCTCCAGAATCGTTAATTCCAATTAATGGTACTCTAAGTTTAAGAGCATGATCCATTATTTTTGTAATTTTTCTGGCATGCGCAAACCCTAATGAACCACCAGCAACAGTAAAATCTTGTGCATAAATACAAATTGTATGTCCAGAGATACTTCCTGTTCCAATTATTACACCATCGCCGTGCAAGTCTTTATTATCTAAACCAAAACCACGTGCATCATGTTTTACAAACATATCGTACTCGTGAAATGAATTTTTATCAAGCAATTTTAATATTCTTTCTCTAGCAGTTAGTTTACCCATAGCCTGCTGTTTTTTAATGGCTTTCTCGCCCCCGCCTAACGAAACTTCTTGTTTTCGTTTTTTAAGCTCTTTAATCTGTTTTGTAATTGATGCCATAGAATTATTTTAATTAATAACTTGTAAACTTAAAAAACTATCAATTTAATTAAGATGATAAAAATCAGTTTTAATAATACTTATTAGTAAAACAAAAAAAAAGCGATTAGTAAACTAACCGCTTTGAATGTTTTCACAACGGAAAAATCCTTATTGTGAATTGCTTCATTTTGTTCTACAAATATATCGAAAAAATTTTTATAAACAAGAAATATTTATTAATT
>DAOVTE010000111.1 GCA_030627705.1 Bacteroidales bacterium | reverse complement strand
GCATCGGCATAAGGCACACTCGAATCGGTTTGATGAAGGATAAAAGCATAGAGCAAAAATATCCCTACAGAAATTAAAGCGATGCTTAGTAAAAGTTTGACCGAACTCCGGCTTGTTTTAATTTCGTCGTTTAAACTTATTTTTCGATTCATTTTCTATGCCAACATTGTGAAAATGTAAAATTATTTTTTTATTAAAAACTTTAATTAATACTAAATAAAATATGTCTCTTAAAAAAAATGCTTTCCCAAATGGAAATAATGTAAAATAAATAATTTTAGGTTTGAATACAATTAGGTTATTAAATATTTTAAAGAATATAAAAATTGATTTCACTACTTTTTTAAAAGTGATTTTTCGTAAACCGGAAATTTCTTTAGAGAAGTTAAGCGGGATTATTTTTTTATCAAAACTATTAAAATAAGAATTTGAAATTATTGCTTTATTCATAACACTAACGCCATGCACTGGAGGAGGCCGTTGAATTACAAATAATCCTTCCTGCTTTATCAGAAAAAAACACAAGGCCCTAAAGGTAGTATAATTTTTTAGAAGAGTAATACATTTGTTTATTACTCTTACTAATTGAATTTTTGCAACATTAATTAATTGTCTTTATGATATTCGCAAAGCAAGTCTATAGGGAACTTAATAATTTTAGAAATTTTTACATCTAAGCTTTTAGCAGCAATATCAAGTTCTTTTTTGTATACCCAAGCCACAGAGCCAGTTAATCTAATTTCGTGAGCTTTATAATCTTCGTATTTTAATATATGTTTAGAAAAGAATTCTTCAAACGATCTAATTAATAATTTAGAGATAAATTTATCACTTTTATTTTCAGCAATAAATTTTGAGAAAGAAGCCAAAAAACGATTTGGCTTATCATTATTATATACGCTAGTAATAATATCGTTTCTAGATAAATTAAACTCACCATAGAATTTTTCTTGAATATTTATTGGCAATTCATTATTTAAATATTGTTTTATAAGCCTTAGTCCAAGAAATGCTCCAGAGCCTTCATCGCCAAGTATATAACCTAAGCCACCAATGTTTTTTGTAATTTCTTTACCGTTATATAAACAAGTATTAGATCCTGTACCTAATATTCCAACTATTCCTTTTTCTGTACCAAATAAAGCACGTGCAGCACCAAGCATGTCGTGATAAACATTAATTTCAGAACTTGTAAAAAATTCAGACAATCCATTTTTTATAATACTGCACCTTTCGTCCGAAGAACAACTAGCTCCATAAAAAAAAACCTTTTCTACCTTAGAAATATCTGCAGGGAAGTTTTTTTGTAGTTCATTTACTACATCGGTACTGCTCACAAACAAAGGGTTTAAACCAATTGTAGAAAAAGCAAATTGACTATTATCATTTATTATTCTCCAATCAGTTTTGGTAGATCCACTATCAGCAACTATTATCATAAAAAATTAGTATTTGTATATAATTGTGTAAAGTTTTTCTTTTTTTATAAATTAGCAAAATTATAAGTAGATTATTTTTTATAAACTTGAATTTTAAATGAAGATTGCAGTAGATTTTGATGGAACAATAGTAGAGCATGAATATCCCAGAATAGGAAAAGAGCGAATATTTGCCTTTGATACCTTAAAGTTATTACAAAAAAAAGGGCATTTATTAGTATTGTGGACGTATAGAATAGGGAAAGAGTTAGACGAAGCCGTAGAGTATTGCAAATTGAATGGTCTAGAATTTTATGCAGTAAATGCAAATTATCCCGAAGAAGTTTTTGATAATTCTGTAAGTAGAAAAATTAATGCAGAGTTATTTATAGACGATCGAAATCTTGGAGGAATACTTGAGTGGGGAGAGATTTACCAATTAATAGAGGGCAAAAATGGCGATATTAATAATCAGTATAAATCGCTTAAAACTAAAAATAAATCGGGTTTATCACGTTTTTTTAGTAAATAAATCTAATATATAAACAATATACAGCCTAACACATAGATTACATGCTATTTGGAAGCTGTAAAAATAGATTTGCTAAAAATTGTTAAAAAATAAAAAATTATTAACTTTGTCAATTACAAAACAATTAACTTAATTCTTATGAAAAAAATTTTACTATTAAGTCTAACATTTGTTATATCTTTAGGATTAATAAACGTTAATGCACAGGAAGATATAGGAGTAATTTCTCTAGTATCTGTAAATAGCGATTGTCAGCACACAGCTACCGAAACAATAAGTATAGAAATAAAAAACTTCGGAGATACTATTTTTGCTAATGATACAATTCCTGTATATTATCAAGTAAATTCTTTATCAGTAATTAACGATACTATTTTTCTAGCTAGTGATTTTATTCCTGCTGATACAATAAGTTTTAGTTTTGCTATAAGTTCAGACTTATCGGCAACTGATACATTTAATTTTGTATTAGGGACAAACTATGATATGGATGTAAATACAGCAAACGATATTTTAAATACTACGGTATATACATACGGAGTGCCAGCTATTACATTAACAACTGATTTTACAATTTGCTTAGGCGAAAATGCAGAATTAGTAGTGTCTGGTAATCATACATATTTATGGAGCACAGGAGAAACAACAGACACAATTGTGGTTAGTCCTACCACTAATACCGACTATATTGCTGTAATTACCGATACCGTTTCGGGATGTATTAATTCCGATACCGTTTCAATTACAGTAGCAAATGTTAGCGCACTTGTTTCTGGTAATACTACAATTTGTAGTGGAAGTACAGTACAACTAAACGCAGCAGGTGGCACAGATTATTTATGGAGCACAGGAGATATTACATCATCTACTTTAGTTTCTCCAACAGATTCTACTTGGTACTATGTTACTGTTTCGGTTGCTTCTTGTTCTGCTTTCGATAGTGTTTTAGTAGAAGTTTATGATAATAATGTAGGTTTTCCTAACGACACTTTAGTCTGTGCAGGAAGTAGCGTTGATTTAACAGCAACAGGAGGCTCTTCTTATACTTGGAATACTGGAGCATCAACAGCTAGTATTACAGTTACACCAACAGATACAACAATATATACATTATCGATTATTGATGATAATTTTTGTTCATATACAAATAGTATTACTATAGACTACATAGAATTACCAATAGTAACAGCAAATGTAAATGATACAATTGTTTGCTCAAATTATCCAGTTGTTGTTTCTGCAACAGGTGCCGATTATTTTACATGGGATAACGGAGCAGTATTTTCTGGTAATGGATCCACAGCAACATTATATCCAACTACAACTACAATGTATATAGTTACAGGAATGTTAAATGGTTGCGCATCTACCGATACAGTAAATGTAGATACAATTCCTTCGCCAGACATTGTTTTAGAAGCAACTTATGATCTTAATCCAGAAAACGAGCTAGTACTAGCAGTAACAGCAGGTTATAATTCTTATTTATGGAGCGAAGGTTCAACAACAAATATAATTACAATAGATGGTGCAACATTAGCAACTGGCTCTTATGATTATTGGATTGAAGTTGTTGCTTCAAACGGGTGCATTACTATAGACTCTGCAATTGTAATAGTAGGAAATTCTATTTCTGTACAAAGCAACGAAGTTTCTGAAATAGAAATTTTTCCAAATCCAGCAAACGAATTTGTAAGTATTTCAAACTCGACAGATAAGTTTTCTTACGAAATAATTAATGTTAATGGATTAATAATAGAAAAACAAAACGTAGAAGGAAACAAAACTTATATTGATATTAGTAAAATAAATAATGGTATTTATTTTATTAAAATTAAAACAGGCAATAAAGTAATAATCAAGAAACTAATTATAGAATAATTAAAGTAGGATAAAAGGTAAGAAATACCGCTTGCCTTTTATTTGTTCAAATATTAAAATACTATATAATCTTTAAATAACTTGTAATTATTCCATTAAAGAATTACATTTGTAATCAGTAAGGAAACTTTTTAACCCAAAAAGATGAAAAAATTAAACGTTAAAAGAATACTATTTGTTTTAGTGGCAACTTTTGCTTTATCTGTATTTTTTAGTTCATGTAAACCTAAGCAGCACTGTCCTGCGTATACTCAAATAGAAACAGCTACTGATGTACAAAATTCTTAACAAGTAATTTGTAGACAGTATTCTTTTTGGTTTGTATACCGTTTAATGCAGTTATTTATTATAACTTTTAGTGAAAGTAATATACCTAATATTATTAATTCTTATTTTCTCATTTCAGATTTCATTCTCGCAAGGCGAAGTTCAAGAAACCAGGATGTATAATCGTGATGAAAGAACATTTGCAATACAAACAAGTTCTATCGGAAGTGGAGTAAATTTCCAAATAGGTAAAAGAATTGATGGTTTTAAAAAACGAATATATTTTACCGAATTTTCTACAATAAAACATGCTAAAGAAATAAAAACACAAAATCCGTATATTATTGATGGCAATAATCGTTTTGTGTTTGGTAAAACAAATTCTGTGTTTGATTTTAGGTTTGGTTATGGTAAACAAAACGAGGTCTATGGAAAACACGACAAAGGCGGAATTTCAATAAGATATTTTTATAGTGGAGGGATTTCTGTAGCTTTATCTAAACCCGTGTATTATAATGTTATAGATAGCATTTATTACAGTTCAGCATCTGGTAAGATTGACATAGTTACTAGCAAAGAAAAATTTTCTACTGCGGTTCATCAAGTTAGTGATATAGAAAGTAAAGCATCATTTTTAAAAGGAATAGAAGAAACTAAATTTACACCAGGTGTTTTTGCAAAACTTGGAATAAGTATAGAATATAGCAATTCCGACGAAATTATTAATGCAATAGAGGCAGGTGTTATTGTAGAAGCCTTCCCTAAAAAAATTGAAATAATGGCATCTGATGTAAATAATCAGGTTTTTATTTCTCTATTTATTGCATATAGATTTGGTAAAATTACCTCTAAAAGAATTAATTAGAACAGTCTTCTTTCTGCTTGATTTCCCACATTTGTAATCGGAATGCCAATGGAATGCAAAGAATACCAATAAGCATTTGTTTAAGACTTTTTTATTTCGAACTTAGGTAATTACATTTATATTTTTAATACTTACTTTTGCTAAAAAAAGCAATGTCTATTACAAAGAGAATAATTGATCCAAATAAACCTAAAGTTAAATTACCGTCTGGCAAAAATTATTTTTTGCTAAAAAATATAGTTGCAGAAAATAAATTAAATACAATATGCGAAAGTGGAAATTGCCCAAACATCGCAGAATGTTGGGGTAATGGCACTGCAACATTTTTAATATTAGGAGAAATCTGTACAAGGTCGTGTAAATTTTGTTCTGTTATTACAGGAAAACCTCTTGACGTAGACATAAATGAGCCTATAAAAATTGCAAGAACTATTAAACTAATGAAACTTAAACATTGTGTTATTACATCAGTTGATAGAGACGATTTAGAAGATGGAGGTTCTATTATTTGGCATGAAACAATAGCTCAAATTCGAAAGTTTAATCCAAACATTACAATAGAAACTTTAATTCCAGATTTTCAGTTTAATAAAGAACAGTTAAATAGAATAATAATTGCAAAGCCAGAAATCGTATCGCATAACTTAGAAACCGTAGAAAGATTATCAAAAGAAGTAAGAGTACAAGCAAAATATAAAAGGAGCTTGCAGGTTTTAGAATATCTTAAAACTAAAGGAATAAAAACAAAATCTGGAATAATGGTAGGTCTTGGCGAAACTGATGAGGAAATTTACAAAACAATGGATGATTTATTAAAAGTAGAATGTAAAATCTTAACAATTGGTCAATATTTGCAGCCTACAAAAGATAAACTTAAAGTTGAAAGATTTGTTTCGCCAGAAAAATTTAAAGAATATTATTCAATTGCTAAGAATAAAGGTTTTGATATTGTGGAAAGTGGGTCACTGGTGAGATCTTCGTATCATGCAGATAAACATCTATAAAGTATTTTTTATTAGATATTTTTTATATATATTGTGCCTTTGTATGTTAAAAAAAGATAAAATTTATTAATAGATTACAATATTATGAAAAACAGAAAGTTATTAACGTCTTTGCTAAGTGTTGGAATAGTTATTCTTATAGCAAGTTTCTTATTTATTAATCAAAATGAGAGTAAGTATGTTCCTAGAGAAGATTTATCATCGTTAAAAACTCAGGAAATATCTGGATCAATAGAGTGGATTAATGCACGTAAGTTAAACCAAAACACAAACACCGTTAGCCTTAAAGATTTGGTTAATGCACGAAATCAAGTTAATAATTTAGCTGTAAATAAAGCCACATCATCTATAGATTTAGAATGGTCTGAATTAGGACCAGATAATGTTGGTGGACGAACAAAAGCATTAATTTTTGATAAAGATAATGTATCTACATTATATGCTGGAGGAATAAACGGAGGCTTATGGAAATCAACAACTCAGGGTCAGTCTTGGGTAAGTATTGCTTCTGAACTTTCGGTATTAACTATTTCTTCAATATGTCAAGCATCAAACGGAGATATTTATGTTGGAACAGGTGATGGCTTATTAGATTTTAGTGGCGAACACGGTAATGCTTCTGCAGGAAACGGAATTTGGAAATCTACAGATAGCGGCTCAAGTTGGACGCACCTATCTGCAACAATGCCTAGCACAGATACAATATATGCTGATATTACTTCACCATGGTCGGCAATAAATAAACTTTCATCTCATCCTACAGATGCTAATAAAATTTTCGCAGCTACTCAAGGTGGTTTATTCATTACTACTGATGGAGGAACAACATGGAACAATGTTTTAACAGACGCAAATGCTAACGAAAGAGCTACCGATGTTAAGATTAATTCAGACGGAACAGCAGTTATTGCTTCTGTAAATAATGAAGCTTATCTTTCATCTAACGGAAGCGTTGGTAGTTTCACCTCAATTTCTGGAACAGATTCAATTAGTATATCTACAGCTGTTGGAAGAATAGAATTTGCTTTTGCACCATCAGATCCAAATTATGTTTATTGCTTTGCTGCTACTATTGCTGGGGCATTTCAAAACATATACAAATCTACAGATAAAGGACAGACTTGGTTACAACTAATGACAAATCCTACAAGTGGAGTTTTCTCTCCGTTTGGAGCAAATGACCAAGGATTATATAATAATGCAATTGCAGTTTATCCTGATAATAAAGATAGAATTATTATAGGAGGAATAGATTTGTATAAAAGTAATACAATTTATGTAAATGATATAGAGCAAATTTCTTTTTGGGCATTGCCTTCGTATCTTCCTTCATATGTTCATGCAGATATTCACAATATAGTTTTTAGCCCTAATTACGATACAGACTTTACTTTTATTGTTGGAACAGACGGTGGAGTTTATAAAAGTTCAACTGCTGGTTTGACATACACAGGAATGAATAAAAAATATAATGTTACACAATTTTATACTGTTGGTTTCTCTGGAAACGATAGAGTAATTGGTGGAACGCAAGATAATGGTACACAATACAATGATTATACAGGTAACACAAATAAATCCTTCTATAAAGTTTTAGGTAGTGATGGTGGTTATGCAGAAATCTCTGTATTAAACCCAGAAGTTATTTTTGCAACATCAAAATACGGAAATTTAGAGAGATCTGAAGATAACGGAGATAATTTCGAAGGATTTTATGATGCTAGTGTAGATGATAATCAAGATATTGGAACAAATGCTGAACCTTTTATTACTCCTATTGCTTTATGGGAAAACTTTAATGATCCAAAATCTGAAGATTATATTACAAAATACATAACACCTCTAGATACAACATATACTGCTAACGATACAGTATACACATTTCCTGGAGTAGGGCATGTATACAATGTTTACAGTGTGTCAGGAAAACGCCCATTGCAATATACAATTACACAGGCAGATTTAGATATGTATGGAGGTTCTTTTAGTATTGGTGATTCAATTAAAGTACATGATACTTACCAGTCTAATTTAGCAGTTGCACTTAATGGGCGTGTATGGATTACACGAGAAGCTTTAGATTTTACAAAACAACCACCAACGTGGTATAATATTGTTCCAGGTGGTATAGGTTATGGTAAAGGAAATACTATTGCATGGTCGTCAGATGGAAACCATTTGTTTTTTGCAGATGAATTTAATTTGTATAGATGTTCTAATATTGAAGAAGCAAGAAATGATTCTACTATGAATATTGGATCTAGCGCTAGCAGTTTAACAACGATTAAAATTGCTACATTTACACAAATTGTAACAGGAATAGCAGTTGACCCTGAAGTGCCAAGTAACGTAGTGGTTACTTTAGGAAATTATGGTAATACAGATTATGTTTACTATTCTTATAATGCAACATCTTTAAGTCCTAATTTTGAGTCTAAACAAGGAAATTTACCAAATATTCCTGTTTATTCTGCATTTATTAATTGGGATAAATCAAAAGAGGTTTTTATTGGAACAGAATTCGGAGTTTATTCAACAGATGATATTTTTGCTTCTAATACGGTTTGGACTAGTCAAAATGGAGGTTTCCCTACGGTACCTGTTTATATGATTCGCCAACAAGCACATCAAAATTCATGGTATGATGGTAATACTGGAGTGAATAATCATGGTTATATATATGCAGCTACTTTTGGTAGAGGTATTTTTAAGTCAGTATCGGAGAAAGGTCCAGTTGCAATTAGAGAATTTACAAATAAGAATAATGTAATAGATAACATCTTAATTTATCCAAATCCTGTAGCAGAAACAGCACATGTTGAATATAATGTAAGTAATATCTCAGATGTTAATATATCAATATATAATATTAGAGGTAAATTGATGAAAACAGATAAAATCACAAATCAACAAATAGGTACTCAAACGTACAGCTTTAATGTAAACGGTATGGAAAAAGGAACTTATTTAATTTCTGTAAACGTAAACGGAAAACGTTCTGTAAGCAGATTTATGATTTTCTAAATTAGATAGTTTATCTAATAAAAGTCCATAAAGGTTTAAACCTTTATGGACTTTTTTATATTAAATACAATATTATGTCTGAGTTAATAAATAAAGGAATAGTATAATTTAATTAGATTTTGTATAAAACTCTATATTATTATTAGATATATTTATATCTTCATAAAAAATAAATATACTTCATGAGCGAGGTAAAAACAATTAACGATACACAACCTGTAAACAAGCTGTTTAAGTTATTAAATAACGATTACAGAATTATTCATCATTTTTTATTTTGGTCGTTTTATATTTTTGTACAATATTTAAATGTGTATGCTAGGCAAGACGATTTTAGCTCTTTATCGTTATATGTTGCTTTTGATGTTGTCGCAGTTTATATAAATTTATATATTTTACTTCCTAAATTATTATTACAAAATAAGGGTTTTAGGTATGTTTTATCACTTTTTGCATTAATTGTATTAAATGTTGCGGGGCCTCATCTTTT
>DAOVTE010000120.1 GCA_030627705.1 Bacteroidales bacterium | reverse complement strand
ATAGTTAAAACAAAAACTGATATACAAGGCATTATTCTAAAAGGTGTTGATACTAATTTTGATTGGAGTTTTTTTAAAGACCAATTAGTAGAAGGTAATATTTTAGATATTAACGATACAATTACGTCTAATTCTATTATTATTTCTAAAAAACTTGCTACAATTTTAAAGTATAAAACTGGCGATAAATTATTTATGTATTTTGTGCAAAATCCACCACGAATGCGAAAATTCACTATTTCTGGTGTTTTTCAAACTGGAGTTGAGGAATTCGATAAACTTTTTGCAATTGTTGATATTAAGCACATACAAAAACTTAACGATTGGGAAAGCAATCAGGTAAGTGGATTAGAAATTTACATCGATGATTTTGAAAACTTAAATAAAGCAGAACAAGAAGTCGCCGATATTGCTGGTGGTATGTTTTTAGAAGATGGATCTAGATTAAAGGTTGAATCTATAAAAGAAAGGTTTTCTCATTTGTTCGACTGGACAGAGTTATTTAACACAAACATTATTGTTATTTTAGTTTTAATGACCTTAGTAGCAGGATTTAATATGATTTCAGGATTATTAATATTAATTCTTGAACGCACCCAAATGATTGGTATTTTAAAAGCAATGGGTACAGAAAACTGGAGCATAAGAAAGATATTCTTATATAATGCTATTTATCTTACAGGAAAAGGTATGATTTGGGGAAATATTATAGGTATTTCGCTATGTTTAATTCAACAGTATTTTGGAATTATAAAGCTAGATGCCGAAGCGTATTATCTCTCTGTTGTGCCAATAGATATTAGTATTATTCAAATAATACTACTTAATATAGGAACTGTAATTGCAACTGCATTAATATTGCTTGTACCGTCTTTTATTATTACAAAAATTAGCCCTTCTGAAACTATTCGATTTAATTAAATTCCTCTAGCGCGCTTTTTTTGTAATAACTGGGCATCTGGGCTATCAATAATACCATTTATTTGTTCTATAAATTTAGATTTATCTCTACCCAAAACACCTTTAAAAACTAATTGATTTGATGCGTGGTCGCTTCTAAAAATAGTTTCGTGTAAATTTGTGTGTTCTAGAAAAAGCCGCATTTCTTGTATTAATTCATACAATTCTAAATCCTGAAAATTTACAGACAATCTGCTTTTTAAATGCTCTAAGCCTTTATAAGCCGTTAGTACTAAAGTTGATGCATATTTTGGCTGAGTTTCGTTTAGTATTTTAGCCGAATTTATAGCGTGTTGATTTGTAAATTCTTTTCCGCCCAATCCATTAATTATCATTACAGAACTGTTTATTCCTGCAATTTTAGATTTATTTAATCCTTCTACAATAGACTTAAAAGTTTCGCCCTTATTTACTATTTCTAGAACTTTATTATCGCCAGATTCTATGCCAACGTATATTAAATTTAATCCAGCATCGGCTAGTTCTTTAAGCTCCAATTCTGATTTTGTATTTAAGTTACGTGGAGAAGCATAAGCAGAGATTCTGTTTAGTTTCGGAAAAGTGTTTTTAAGTTCTACAATTATTCTAATTAATTTTTGTGTTGATAAAACTACAGAATCGCCATCGCCAAGAAACACTTTTCTTATATCATTTGCATAAGGTCTAAATGCGTGAATATCGTTAAAAACATCTGTTTCTGATCGTATCGAAAATTGCTTTGATGTATACATTTCGCAAAAAGAACATTTGTTCCACGAGCAACCTAAAGTTGCTTGAATAATTAGCGAACGCCCTTCGCTTGGTGGTCTAAATAATGGTTGGTCGTAGTTTATTGGAAAGTTGTACATTATTCGACAAAAATACGAATTGTTTGGAAATATATGCTCTGCTATCGGCAAATTTTTTTGATTTTTTTGTCATGTCGAGCCTAGCCAAAACATCTCTGCTATTACCTGTCATATCGAGCCTAGCCGAGGCATCTCATGCAACGGAGCGCCATTCCAACAGATTTCTCCACTGCGGTCGAAATGACAAATTCACTTTGAGGTTAGGCTCTTTCCTCAACGGTCAGAAATAACATCTTAGCTAAAAAATCACCCATTTAAATAATTATCCATTTAATTATTTTATTTTTGTACTCGAATAAAAAGAAAAAACAAGAATATGATTTTTGCATAATCTTTTAACTTTCAATCTTTAAAGACTTTACAAACTAAGATAAATGGAAATACCTACAAAATATAATCCTATTGCCGTAGAAGACAAATGGTATAAATACTGGTTAGACAACAAATATTTTGAATCTACACCAGACGAGCGTGAGGCTTACTCAATTGTAATTCCACCACCAAACGTTACAGGCGTTTTACATATGGGTCATATGCTAAACAATACCATTCAAGATGTTTTGGTTCGAAGAGCACGTATGACAGGGAAAAATGCTTTATGGATTCCTGGAACCGACCACGCATCTATTGCAACCGAAGCAAAAGTTGTAAATAAACTTAAAGAAGAAGGTATTGATAAAAATACTCTTTCGCGCGACGAATTTTTAGAGCACGCATGGGATTGGAAAGAAAAACACGGTGGAATTATTCTAGAGCAACTTAAGAAATTAGGTGCTTCTTGCGATTGGACAAGAACAAAATTCACTATGGATAAAGATTTATCGGAAAGTGTAATTAAGGTTTTTGTAGATTTAAATAACAAAGGATTAATTTACCGAGGAGTAAGAATGGTAAATTGGGATCCGTCGGCGCAAACTGCTGTTTCCGATGAAGAAGTAATTCACAAAGAAGAGCAATCTAAACTGTATTATGTAAAATATCAGATAGAAGGCGAAGACGAATTTGTAACCATAGCAACTACGCGTCCAGAAACAATTCTTGGCGATACTGCTGTTTGTGTAAATCCTAACGACGAAAGATACACACATCTAAAAGGTAAAAAAGTAATTGTGCCTTTAGTAAACAGAGTTGTGCCAATTATTATGGACAATTATGTAGATATGGAATTTGGTACAGGTTGTTTAAAAATTACTCCTGCTCACGATATTCACGATTACGAAATTGGAAATAAATATAACCTTGAGGTTATTGATATTCTTAACGATGATGGAACTTTAAGCGAGAAAGCAGAACTTTTTGTTGGAGTAGATAGATTCCAAGCAAGAAAAGAAATTATTCCAGAATTAGAAAAATCAGGGAGTCTTATAAAAATAGAAGAATACACAAATAAAGTTGGATACAGCGAAAGAACAGATGCAGTAATAGAGCCAAAATTATCTATGCAATGGTTTTTAAAAATGAAAGATTTAGCAAAACCAGCTTTAGAAAATGTAATTAATAACGAAGTAAAATTTTATCCAGAAAAGTTTAAAAATACATACAAACATTGGATGGAAAATGTGCGAGATTGGAATATTTCTCGTCAATTATGGTGGGGACACAGAATTCCAGCATATTATTTACCAAACTCTAACGATTATGTAATTGCCGAAACTGCTGAAGAAGCATTGGTTTTAGCACAAGAAAAAACAGGAAATAAAGATTTGCAGATAAACGATTTGCGTCAAGACGAAGATGTGCTTGACACTTGGTTCTCGTCGTGGTTATGGCCAATTTCGGTTTTCGATGGAATAAACAATCCAGATAACGAAGAAATAAATTATTATTACCCAACAAACGACTTAGTTACTGCACCAGAAATTATTTTCTTTTGGGTTGCACGTATGATTATTTCTGGTTACGAATATAGAGATGCAAAACCTTTTAAAAACGTTTACTTTACAGGAATTGTACGAGATAAACAACGTAGAAAAATGTCTAAATCTTTAGGTAATTCTCCTGATCCAATTAAATTAATTGAGAAATATGGTGCCGATGGAGTTAGAGTTGGAATGTTACTTTGCTCGCCTGCAGGAAACGATTTAATGTTTGATGAGGCATTAACCGAACAAGGAAGAAATTTCTCTAATAAAATATGGAATGCTTTTAGATTAATAAAATCATGGGAGATAGACAATAAAATTGAGCAACCAGAACACGCAAAAAAAGCAATATACTGGCTTAAAGAACGTACTAAAAAAGCGAATGCAAGTATAAATAAATACTATTCAACTTACAGACTTTCCGATGGTTTAATGGAAGTTTATAAATTATTTTGGGATGAATTCTCATCTTGGTATTTAGAGATTATAAAACCAGCGTATCAACAACCAATAGATAAAAAAACACACGAAGAAACTTTAGTTCTTTTAGACGATTTGTTAAAAATTCTACATCCGTTTATGCCATTTATTACCGAAGAAATTTGGCAATTAATAGACGAACGAAAAGATGGCGAAAGCATAATGATTTCTGATATGCCTAAAGTTGATAAATTTGACGAAGGAATTATTAACGATTTCGAAGATGTAAAAGAGGTAATTTCTGCTACACGAAATATTAGAAAAAGTAAAAATCTACCAAATAAAGATGCACTTACATTAAAGATTAATCCAACATCGCAAGGTTATAACGAAGATTTAAATCCTGTAATTGTAAAACTAGGAAACTTCTCTGAGTTAGATATAGTAAGCGAAAAAGTAGAAGGTGCAACATCGTTTATGGTAAAAACTTCGGAATATTTTATTCCACTTGGAGATTTAATAAACCCAGAAGAAGAGATTGCAAAACTAGAAGAAGAATTAAAATATAATAAAGGATTTTTAATTTCGGTAGATAAAAAATTAAGCAACGAAAGATTTGTAAATAATGCACCAGAGCAAGTTGTAGCAGTAGAAAAAAAGAAAAAAGCCGATGCCGAAGAAAAAATTATTGCAATAGAAAGTCAACTAAAACATTTAAAATAGTTGAAGGTTTGTAAAGTTAAAAGTATAAAGTATTTATTACTGAACTTTAAACTTTATGAATAAGGGAACAAATATTAGTTCTATTATTATTTGTATCTTAATTTTAATAAATGGGCAAGACTGAAAAAATAGAAGTAGAAAACAAAATAATTTCGATTGTAAAGCAAGACGAACAAGATTATATTTGCTTGACAGATATGGTGCGTGATGAAGAAGGGAGCGACCATATTAGAAATTGGATGAGAAATCGAAATACTGTCGAGTTTATTGGACTTTGGGAAACTATACATAATCCAAATTTTAAAGGTGTCGAATTCGACAGGTTTAGAAAAGAAGCGGGATTGAATAATTTTAATCTTACTCCTAAAAAATGGATTGAATCAACAAATGCAATTGGAATAACTTCTAAATCTGGCAGATATGGCGGAACTTATGCTCATAAAGATTTAGCATTTGAATTTGGAGCTTGGATAAGTCCAATGTTCAAACTTTTATTAATTAAAGAATTTCAAAGGTTAAAGGAAATTGAAACTAATCAATATAATCTTGAATGGAATGTTAAACGAATTTTAACAAAAACAAATTACCTAATTCATACGGAAGCAATAAAAGAACATATAATTCCTCAAAAGGATTATTCAAAAAATGACGAATGGATTGTTTATGCAGAAGAGGCAGATTTATTAAATGTTGCAATGTATAATTGTAAAGCAAAAGATTGGCGTGAAGCAAATCCGAAACACACAAATAAAGGATTGAATATTAGAGATTTTTCGAGTATTAATGAATTGGTGGTTTTATCAAACCTTGAAAATTTTAATGCAATAATGATAACAGAAAAAATTGATAAAAAAGAGCGCTTTAAACAACTTAAAAAAGTAGCCACATATCAATTGAAAACTCTGAATAATAAGAATTTTATCAAATCTTTGAAAAAGCTTAACGAAGAAACTTATTTTGATGAAGAAAAACGACTAAGAGATAAATAACAACCTTATCTATATTTTACTAATATAATAATTTAAACTCAGGAAATAGAAATTATAAAAAATGAAAGTAATAGGAATAATTCCAGCACGTTATGCATCAACTAGATTTCCGGGTAAACCTTTGGTAGACATTGGTGGGAAGATTATGATTCAGCGTGTTTACGAGCAATCTAAAAAAGCACTAGATCTGGTTTATGTTGCTACAGACGATAAACGAATAGAAAAAGCAGTTAAGTCGTTTGGTGGCAAGGTTGTAATTACTTCTAAAAAACATAAATCTGGCACCGATAGATTATCCGAAGCAATAGAGATAATTAAGGAACAAACAGGCGAAGATTACGATGTAATAATTAATATCCAAGGCGACGAGCCATTTATTTACCCAGAGCAAATAGAAAGTGTAAAAAAATGTTTCAAGCTAAAACGCACACAAATTGCAACTTTAGCAAAACCAATTATTAATTCTAAAGATATTTTTGATACGAATAAACCTAAGCTTATTTTAAACAATAAAAAAGAAGCAATTTATTTCTCACGCTCGCCAATTCCATTTATTAGAGGCGCAAAAAATAAAGATTGGATTCTAAAAAACAAATTCTATAAGCACATAGGTCTTTACGGATATAGATATAAAATTCTTAAAGAAATTACCCAACTTAAACCATCGGTTTTAGAAATGGCAGAAAGTCTAGAGCAATTACGCTGGATAGAAAATGGCTACAAAATTAAAGTTGAAGAAACCGAATACGAAAGCATAGGAATAGACACAAGAAAAGACCTAAAACGAATTTTTGAAGCTGGATTGCTGTAATCTTATTTTAGGCTAAGTCCTATGACCTAAATATTTGATATAGCTTATTGTTATGTTCAACCTTTATGGAAAAAATTTGATTTTAAGCATGAAATATATCGGTTTTGCTAAACACAACTACCTCACTAAGATGTTATAAACTATTCTAGGTGTAGTGATTATTTTGTGTTAAGACCGAAAAGTCGCTTCAGTCTTATTTTTTCTGCTACTTCTTTAGGAACAAAATTCTCCCAGCCATCTTTGCCCTCTTGAATCATTTTTAAAACTTCTCGCGAATAAATATTCAAGTATTCTGGGTTATATTTCTCTATATCAACAATTTTACGGTTTTCTTTCAGATACTGGTATAAGCCTTTTATATTATCAGGGACTTTAATATTTTTAGAGTTTGTAAGATTACCATTGTCTAAGCCAGGATAAACATATAATTTTATATTCTTTTGAAAAAGATTTGCAAAGGCTTCCATTATCCCTCCTTTAAGGTTGGTATAATATTTTTCGTTAAGTATGTTTTTTAAAGCTGGAATTCCTAATACAATTCTTAGTCTATTTAATTTAAAATCGGAAAAGTAATGAGCCAGTTTATAATACTCCTCGAAATTAGAGATCATAACATTTTGTCCTAATTCGTTAAGAATATCTACTCTGTCAAGAAAATCGCGCTCGTCTAAATGTCCCGATTCTAAAAGGTTATTAAGAGTAATTTCGCAAATTCCAATTGTATCGTTAGTTTCGTAATTTTTCGATTTCTTAAAAAGATTACAACTAGATTTTAACATATCAATAGCAACATGCGTTATTGGATTAAATTTGCCACGAAATAATAATACATTTTTCTTATAAAGCATTTCGTAAGGTTGCTGAAATTCGCCATTTTTGTCGAACATTGTTGCGGGAGTCATGCCATTTTTTACAAGCTGAACGCTTAGAAGCCTATTATCTACATAATCTAACTCTGGGCCACTCATTTTTACCATATTAATATCAACTCTATCGTTAGAAAGGTTATCCATTAACGATGATAAAAATTTGTTAGGATACTTGTAATAATTAAAAGCTGCGTAAATAAGGTTAACGCCTAATGCGCCTAAAGTATATTGTTGTAAAAGAGAGTCGTTTTCTAAAAGCCTAACATGAACAATAATTTCGTTAGGTTCGGAGTATTGCGACATTTGGAATTTAACTCCCATCCATCCCGAACCTTGGTTTGTTTTGGCATAATTTATTGTTTCTACGGTATCGGCAAAAACAAAAAACTTTGTGTTGCTAGTACATTTGTCTGATAGCAAACTAACAAGTTCGTTGTGTTCTTTATTCAACATTTTTATTAACCTGTCGGAGCTAACATATCTGCCAGGCTTTTTATTGTTATATAAATAATCGCTAAAAGTTTTATCGTAGGCTGATATGCTTTTTGCTACTGTCCCTGATGCACCACCAGCTTGAAAAAATGCACGTGCAACTTCTTGTCCGCCACCAATTTCTGCTAATGTTCCATAAACATCAGATCTTAGATTAATATTTAGAGCTTTGCTTTTTGTCGAATATGTTTCTTCTGAACTATACATAAGTAGTTTTTTTGTAAAATTAAGGTTATTTAGATTAAATAAAAATAGTTGGCTGTTTTTTGTCCATTACAAACAATTTTAATTAGTTGTTGCATTTATGCTACGAACTTAATTAATGTGCCACAATGGGCTTTAGCCCAAACTATTTATCTTTAATTTCTTTTTTATAAACGATATATTATTTATGCTTTGGCTAAAGCCTTTAATTATTTGTGATTTAATAAATGGGATAAATCCCATTTCTAATTATTTTTTATCGGTTAAATCCATTAATATTTGTGATTCTGATAATTATTGTTTTAAAATTTAGACTTGTAATTAATATTCAAACCTTTAATTACTTCATACCCGTGAAGACGGGTATCCAGTTACGAAACTTAAATTTCTGTTTTGTATGGTTTCCCTCCTACTAATGGTTATTGTCAATATCTAGCTTGTCGAGATATCTCACGCTAGGAGTTTTTTTCAAACAGATTTATCCACTGCAGTCGAAATTACATGCAATAACACTTCATACTCACGTATGGGGTATACAGTTTTTTACTTTAGTTTTCTGGTTTCCCTCCTGCGAAGGAATGATAATTCTATATTGATATATTTGTCATTTCGACCGTAGTGGATAAATCTGTCGGAGGAAGTACTCCGTTGCATGAGATGTCTCGACTTTGCTCGACATGACATTAATTTTTAACAAATTTTTCAACAATTATTCCACTATTTGTTAGCATTTTAATAAAATATATGCCTTTTGGGAGGGTGGAGATGTTAATTTCATAAATCCCCCTTGCCCCCTTTAATAAGGGGGAATTATTTACGGTTCTACCGTAAATATCATAAACCAAACAACTTTTT
>DAOVTE010000222.1 GCA_030627705.1 Bacteroidales bacterium | reverse complement strand
ATAGATGGAATTAAACTTTCTTTCGACGATGCTGTTTTAGATTATATTGTTGATAAAGCAATTGAATTTAAATTAGGAGCTAGAGGTTTACGTTCTATTTGCGAATCTATTATGATAGACATTATGTTTGAAAGTCCTGCTCAGAATATTAAGAGTTTTATGGTTACAAAAAAATATGCTAAAGAAAGAATTGAAAAAGCTAATATTGCAAAACTCAAAGCATCATAAAAATAGAGTAAAGCCTTTTTATTCGTATATTAATTATAAAAAAAAAGTTGCAGAAGTAATATTTCTGCAACTTTTTTGCTTTTAACTTTTAACTTACCAGTTTTACTCAGCCATAAAAATTTCAATTTCTTCAACCGTTTTCGGAATTGGAATTCCAAGAACTCTAGACCCATCTTTAGTAACTAAAATATCATCTTCTATTCTAATTCCACCAAAATTTTTATATTCTTTTTCTAGAAGATCATAATTTATAAAGTCTGTAAATTTACCTTCGGATTTAAATTTTGCGGTAAGCTCTGGAATAAAATATATTCCTGGCTCAACAGTTAAAACAAATCCTTCTTGTAATTCTCTTGCTAAACGTAAATATGCAGTTCCAAATTGTTCACTTCTTGTAGTTTCTTCGTCGTAGCCAACAAAATTTTCGCCATAATCTTCCATGTCGTGAACATCTAATCCCATCATATGACCTAGCCCATGAGGCATAAATAAAGTGTGAGCTCCTTCAGCTACAGCTTTATCTGTATCACCTTTCATTATTCCAATTTCTTTTAATCCATCAACAATAATCTTTGCCGCTAAAAAATGAATATCTCTGTATTTAATTCCTGGTTTTACAGCTTTTATACATTCCTTGTTTGCTTTTAAACAAATATTGTAAACAGCTTTCTGCTTATCGCTAAATTTCCCGCCTACAGGAAGAGTTCTTGTATTATCAGAGCAGTAATTCATTGCGTTTTCTGCACCACAATCTACAAGTAAAAGTCTTCCTTCTTCTAATTCTTGACTATGATCGTGATTATGCAATGTTTGCCCATTCTGAGATAAAATTACAGGAAAAGAAATCATCTTACCAAACGATATTGCAAGACCTTCTATTCTTCCTGCTATTTCGCTTTCCATTGTCCCTGGTTTTGCTAATTTCATAGCGGTAGTATGCATCATATAACCAATTTCGCATGCTTTTTCTATTTCTGCAACTTCTATATCAGATTTTATAGAACGTAATTTTACAGATGCTTTAATAAGTTCTTCCGACGCATTTGGTTTTACATCGCTAACTTTCATATCTAAAACATCGGCAAGTAGAATTGTGTTTTTGGCTCTATACGGAGGAAGATAATGAATCTTCTTGCCTTCGCTTATTGCTTTTTTTATTAGTATTGAAAACTCCGAAAATTCTGCTGTACTTTCTACTCCTACTTTTGCTGATAAGTCTTTTACAGATGGCTGCGGACCCATCCAAATAATATCATCTATATCAAAATCATTGGCAAAAATATAATCTTTGTCATTATCAACATCAATTACTCCAGCGTAATTAGGATGACTTAATCCAAAATAGTACAAGAAAGAACTATCTTGTCTAAACTCGAAAATATTTGCAGGGTAACTCATAGAAACATCTGCATTTCCAAGAATAATAATTATACCGTCAGAGACTAACTTCTTTAGTTCTTGTCTTCTATTTTCGTAAATATCTTTTGTAAACATAATTTTTGTTTTTTTAGTTAAAACAAATATATAAAATTATTTCTATCATTTATGTTTATAATTCATTAGCTTACAAAATATACTGAAAATTATTTTTTTCAACCACACCTATTATGTAGACAAACGAATTCTAACAATACACGAAACTTTAATATCAAATTATTAAAGTTTTTAATTTCATTTCTTATCTTTGTGTTATGGCAACTTTTTTTGCTACATTGTGGTCTATAATTAAATATTTGGCTTATTAAGCACCTTAATACACTAAAATAACTTTAATTATAGCTTTTAATAAAATTTATAACATGAAGAATATTTATAGAATAGTAACTGCCATATTCATCTTTTTAAACATCAACACGTTTGCTCAAGATATATACTGGGTAAATGGTTCTGGAGAATGGAATGACAGAAATCATTGGTCATATACCTCTGGCGGAACTGGTGGTGCTGAAATGCCAACTATTAACAACAATGTTGTTTTTGACAAAAATTCTACTACTACTAAACGTTTTGATGTTATTGTAAATGGCTTGTCTATTTGTAATGAATTAAAATTACTACAAAAAATAAATATTTCTGGCACAAATAGGATTATCACAAATTCTGTAAAAAACCCTAATAACTATTCTGTAAATTTAAATAAAATAAAAAAAACAACTGGCCCTACAGGTGCTTCGGGAAATAAAGGCGTTTTCTGGCTTTCAACAACAAAAGGTGATGTTTCCTGTTATGGTAATTGCGATGGCTGGGCAAAAGTAACAATAAATGGAGCAGCGACAATGCCTATTGCATATACTGAATGGTATAATGGGCTTGGAGTGTTAATAGCAACAAATGTTGATTCTGTCCCAAATTTATGTGCCGACACATATACGGTTGTAGTTGAGGATGCAGACGGTGATATAGAAACAGAAACTGCTATAATTAACCAACCAGGTGCAATTATTGTAATTAAAGCAGATACAACTGACGAAACTTGCCCAGGTGATTGCGATGGTGAAGCAAAAGTTTCTATGATAACAGGTGGTACAAACCCCAAAACACATTCTTGGGCAACAGGTGGTACTAGTAACAAAATCATAGGTCTTTGTGCAGGATCTTATACCGATACTATTAGAGATGCAAATGGTTGTCAAATCACTCATGATTTTTTAGTTTCTACTCCTCCCGCAATAATTATAGATTCTGCAAATTACACGCAATACATTTGTGGAGGCGGTGCAAATGGTGAAATTCATGTTTGGGCATCTGGTGGAACCCCTTCTATTACTTACGATATTGGGAGTGGAACTCAAGCCAATGGAGATTTTGCAGGGCTAGCTGCAGGTACTTACACCGTTCATATTATGGATGGAACTGGAGTCTGCTTTGTTGACACAAGTTTTACGCTTATTGATAATGCAGATATTTTCCCAAACGGCACACACAACAATATGTCTTGTCTCGGCGTTTGCGATGGCTCAATTACTTTAAACCCTTCTGGCGGAACTCCTGGATATACTTACCTATGGAATACTGGGTCTACTAATCAAAACTTAAGCGCCCTATGTGCTGGAACTTATACGGTTACTGTAACTGATGCGAATCTTTGTACTAAAGATACTTCATTCACTATTATTGAACCTACCGAAATATTCCCGAATGGTACTCATTCTGATATATCTTGTTTTGGCGTTTGCGATGGAAATATTAATCTAAATCCTAGCGGTGGAACGCTTCCTGGATATACTTACCTATGGAATACTGGGTCTACTAATCAAAACTTAAGCGCTCTATGTGCTGGAACTTATACGGTTACTGTAACTGATGCGAATCTTTGTACTAAAGATACTTCATTCACTATTATTGAACCTACTCAAATATTCCCAAATGGTACTCATTCTGATATATCTTGTTTTGGCGTT
>DAOVTE010000181.1 GCA_030627705.1 Bacteroidales bacterium | reverse complement strand
TATAAACTGATATTCTATTATCTAAGGATTTTCCATTTATGCACTCCCCCATTTCAATTAGTTCTCTATCTCTGGTTATTGGATTTCCTATCTCAATATATTTTTCTAATTGCTCTTTTTTCATTCCCAAGTCGATAAAAAAATCGGATATTTCCACAGTCTTTTTACGCTCTTCTGGTTTCATAATATGAATAGGTTTAGAGCCCATTACACCAATTAGATCTTTTTTACCGTGCACAATTACTCTTTGCGATGTTAGGGTTTTAGGATCGAATCCCCCAAGAGGCAAAAATCTAACAAAACCATTCTCGTCTATATGATTAACAATAAAACCTATTTCATCCATATGGGCAGCAACCATTACCCTTTTGCTTTCCTCACCTTTTATTACCGTTGTTAAATTTCCTAAATTATCTATGCTATAGGAATCAACAATATTCTTAATTTCGCTTATTATTAAATTTCTAATTGGAGTTTCGAATCCAGATGCACCCGGTGTTTCACTTATCTTTTTTAGTAAGTCAATATTTATTTTCATCCTATTAAAAGTATAATTTATTTATTGATTTTAATTTTGATGTATCTATATTAATTGTTGTTAGAACACCATCTAAGTTCTTTAATTTTACTAGATATTTTTGAATTTTTTCTTTTGCTATTTCACCAATTATTTGTAAAAAATAATCTATATTTTTATTCTCCGGTATTAAATAGCCATCGTATCCAATATTTTTAAACAATCTATACTCCAACACAAAACTTTCATCTATATACTTATATAGCGAAAAAGTCTGTTTTACTTCCAACATTTCATTATCGATAATTAAATCATCGCAAACAGATAATTTAAGTCCTAAATTTTGATTAATTTTATGTGATATAATGTAATCTTTATCTGATGTTACTATTCCTAGTAAAATAAAATCGAACGAATATATGTTTTTTAATTTGCGCATCTAATTAATCAAATGTTTATCGTTTAATATTTTTATCTTAAATTTAGTAATATTACCAAATTCTAAATTAATATATTCATTTTCTTTAGATTTTAAATTACTAAATTTTATCGACCTTGAGCTAATAAAATCGTCTTTAGAAAACTCGTCGCTATCCCAAACAGATAGCTTTATACCTTCTGTATTTTCGTAATGATAGAAATTTACTGTATCTCTTTGTGTATACATTGTAACGTAATCTTGAATAGGAGATGAGAATGACCTAAAACCTCTTTCGTTTTCTGATTTATAATAATCTAATTTCCAGTAAATATCAGGTAACCCTTTTTTTAGAAAAGCTACATCCATTCCATAAGGCGAAAAAGTTTTATCATTTTTAAGTATAATGCTATCGTTACAAATTTGTGTAATGTATAGTTTTGGAACACCTAAAGTAAATTTAACCTTGCCTTTTATTAAGCTAGTATCAATAAACTCTTTTTCTAAATTGTTATTAAAGACAATATTATTTTGAAAATGTTTTTGGAAAACTACCATCTCAATCTCTTGCTCACCATTAGACAAACTATGAAAAACGAACATAGGAATATTAAATTTAAATCTATTAGAATGGCTAATATCTTTTATTTTAGAAATAAACGACAAGTTTCCTTCTTCACTTATAATAGAAATATCAGAAGAAAAGATTTTTTTATCAACTTTTATTAATTTTCCGTTAGCATAAAATATAAAATAAAAATTTGTGTATGTTAATGGTTTTTCATCAAATTTACTTTTAGGAAACTTAAAATTTCGTGATAAAGTAGTTTCTAATTCTACCGAAAGAATATTGTTATATTCTATTAATTTAATATCAATATATCCTTGCTTAAAGATTTCATTAGATTCTTCAATAATTTCGTGTTCTATATAATTAGATTCTAACCATTTATCCCATTCGTTAATACAAGATGTGGAAATTAATAAAAGACTAAGAACAAATACCCACATAACTTTCTTACAGAAAATAAATTTGATATGTTCTTTATTTTGTTTCATATTATTTCTTTAAACATTATTTAATCTCCAACTGCAAATTGGATAAAAGTTATTTATAAAAACTTTTATATCTGTCTCAAAGTTAATCTTTTTAGATTAATACCAAATAAAAACCGAAACTCTCGACATAAGTCGTTTCTATTTGCTTTCTATCTGCGAAAGTTTTTTCCATAACTATAGCTATGCAAAGAGTTTTTTTGTCAAAAAATGAAAAATATATTCCAATTAATTTATGATGCATTTTTATTCTTAATTGGTATAATTATTATATGCAATACTATAATAACGTGTACATATTTATAACAAAATATTTCTTTTATTACTAAACTTCTAAAGTCTCAATATTTGTTATTCAATAACTTATTGTAAAATAATACATCTCTTAATTTATCCTAAAAATATACTATTTCTTGTTTTTGTCTATTATTATTGTGATATTTATAATCTATATATAACTTAAAATAAAATTATATGTTTGCTAAAAAGATTGCTTCGTATGTGTTAATTGCTATTGTTTTGTTCTTAACTATTATTGCTTTACTAGCAATTTGGGATATTGTTGATTTTGAACACATAATGCGAAAAATACTATTTTCATTATTCGTGGTGTTTATTTCGTCTGTTGTTGTACTATTTATTTTTGCAGTAGTAATAAAAGATGGCAATAATAAAAGACCAAGTTTAGATAATTAAATTAGCCTTACAAAAAAGAGAGCTACACTAGTAGCTCTCTTTTTTACTTCTTTTATAGATTTAATAATTGCAAACTAAATTAGCTAATAATTAGTTTAATTTTATTATAACTATCAATAACTACAATATATACTCCTTTTTGTAATCCTGAAATTTTATTATTAACAAGATTTACTTTCATTTCTTTACCAAAGATATTATATACTTGAACATGCTGAAACTCTCCATTAATATTTACATCACCAAATGAAGGATTAGGCGAAATAGTTATATTACTATTATCATTATCACAATGTGGGTAAATTGTATTTAAAAGAACTGTGCTGCCGTCATAATCTGTCTGCCAAAGCTCAACATATTTATCACAAACATTTAAATCAAATTCATATCTTATTATAGAATTAGAATTACCACTGCCTGAAACAACATATTTATCTTCAACAATTAATCCATCTGAATAGATTGAACCTACATTTATTGTAAAATAATCATTATTTATCTCTGTTGCAGTCTCAAAAATCAATATTTTATTAAAATAATCATAATTTAATGACAATAAAACAATAGGAAGAGGTGTGGTACCATCTGTTACTGAAGGTCCTTCAACGATATCAGCAGAAGAATTCCACACGGTTGTGCTACCAATATCGATAAGATTTGAGCTTCCTCCGCTGCCAGGGATAACTACACTATTTGAATCAGTCAAAGTAAATGTTGAGCCTAAAGGTAAACTTAACTTCTTTCCACTTACAAAAAACAGTGTATCACTTACTATCACAGTTATTGGACTACAGTTTTCCAAATCAGCTTGTACATCTAACTCAACATAATGATTAATTATTATAGTGTCGTAACAATTAGGATCTAACGGAGCTATATCGTCCCAAGTCAAATCATCAGACCAATCCCCATCTTGAACTGAAGTTATGGTAGTCGCATTAAGGTTAAAACTTAATAAAGTAATTGATAAGAGTGTCGCAAATAGCTTGTATGTATTCATAATAATATGTTCTAATACACAAATGTAATTATAATATCTTATTATAGTGCGTTTTTTACTCATAATCAATAAGCTTTATGACTAACATTATGATTTCTTTGATGAAAAACACAATTAACCCACCTTTAATACAGGGCAACTGAAAAAAAAATCTTACTTTGCTTATTAGATTTCTCCACTGCAGTCGAAATGACAAAAAAACATTGTACATCATACACTATAAGTCGGGTATCCAGTTTATTTGTTCAGGATATAGCCTCTAATACAGAATGATGATGTATTACCTACTTAACCTCTACCCTTACACCTTCGCTATGACTAGTAAATTCAGGAGCATACATACATTGTATAGTTGTAATTCCGTTAGAGAAATCGCCATTATAAGTAACTCTTAGAGGATATTCAAAAACGTACGTTCCTTTGTTTAAATTTCCCATAAAGAAGTTTGTAGAAGCATCTTTTGTAGTTTCGTAATATCCCAAACCATCTTGATATTTGTATGTAGAAATTACATTCAATGGCTCGAAACTAGAAGCTCGCATATCTTTCATATGCACATATTCCATACGTCTATCAACTCTAATTTCTATGCGTACAATAACTTTATCGCCAACAATTAATTTCTCATTTTCTATTGGAATTATTATTTTGCCCGCTTTTGTAAGTTTCTCTACAAACAGTTTTTTCTCTATGTAAATAGGAGTTTTGTGTTTTGTAATTTTATCTAGATTCTCGAAATATTGCCAATAAACAGCTCCCCAAGCTACGCCATCGTCTTTTTTGGTAACTTTAATTTTTCCCATTTCTGGTGTAATTTCGGAGCCAGACCACGAGGTTTTAAAGTACCCAGTTCCTGCTTCAATTTTTACATTATCCATTTTTTTAGGATCTATAGTTTTATTTGCAATTTTAATTTCTACTAATTGGTCGCTTGCAAGCAAATCTGCACCTTTTAGCAATAAAGCATAAATTGCTTCTGTTGTTGCTTTTGTAGTTTTCCAATCTTGAGTTTGCTTTTGTTTTAGCAACCAAACTTTTAAACTTTCTACCGATTTTTGGTCGTTTGTAACTTCATCAAAAACTTCAATCATTAAAGCCTGAGTTTCTATAGGTGCCTGATACCAGTAGTATCCGCCAGTATTATCTTTCCAGTACATTCCCATTTCTTCGTGCGAGATGGAATGCTCTTTTAACGATGCTACAATATCTTTTGCAATACTGCTTTTCTCAGGATTATCACGTTGTATAGCAAGCGCAATCATACCTTGCGAATACTTGCTTTTGTTTAGCCAATATTTTTTTGCTTGATTAAAATAATAATCATACGCTTTCTTGTTTTTGGCATCTAACCTAATATCTTTGAAAAAGCTTCTTGCATACAAATATTGAATCTGTAAATTTCCAATATGATCTTGCAACATTTCTTTTTCGGTATTATGTTTTTTTAGATATTTGTAATCATCATTAAGTCTATTGTCTAAATAGCTAATTGCTTTCTTAACCATTTGCCAAGTTTTGTAATCTTGGCGTACAGATTTTACTTTCAGGTGGTCTAAATGTCCCATTCCCGTTGCAATATGTTGCGTAATATATCTGCTTTCTGGCATTCCCTCGAACCAAGGCCAGCCACCGTTATACGATTGCGACTTTTGTAGTTTTTTTATAGCTTTATTTTGTTCGTTCGACATACGATTTAAATCGAATAATAAACCAATTCTACGTTTGCGTTCGCTTTCGTTTTGTCCATCTAAAACCCAAGGAGTTTCCTCTAACATAAGAGCTTTAAGTTCTTGATTTTTCTCAAGATTAGATAATAAAGCCTCAGATTTTGGAGTGTTTTTCCACGAATCGAAAACAGCTTTAATTTTTGGCGACGAATTAGCAATGTGACTAGCTATTGAATTTGCATAATATCTAGAAAAAGTTTGCTCCGAACATTCGTATGGATACTCAATTAAATATGGTAAAGCCTGCACTGCATACCACGCAGGGTTAGATGTAAATTCTAAAGTATATTTATGATTTCGTAATGTTGTAGATTTGTTTTTAAGCAATTTTGTAAACTCGAAAGTTTTAGTTTCGTTACCTCTAATTGGTAAAGGTAAACTTTCTGTAACCAACATTCTGTTCGATAAAACAGGAATTGTATTTTCTTCGGCATCAGAGAATTTTCCTGATCTTGCTACAACTCTATAAGTTATTGCTGATACTCCTTCTGGAATAGTAATGTTTACTGTAATTAATTTATTTTGTCCTTTAGGAATTGTAAGAGTTGTTTTCTCTAAATCTTCTAATAAAAATGGTTTGCGAGTAATTCCATCGAAAAATTCTATATCGTAATCTACTTTTAATTCTTTATCAGAAACATT
>DAOVTE010000194.1 GCA_030627705.1 Bacteroidales bacterium | reverse complement strand
TTACACGAACCATGAGCAACTACTCTAACAAACAATACAAAAGATAAATGATAAACATTAATCAGTAAAACATTACTTATAAACCTTACTTCTTTATAACAACCGAGACATACATTAATCTCAGACGCTTTCATTACCTCTCTTAAAATACTATATTTATAAAAGTTTAATACGCCAAGCTTTAAACCATAAGATAGTAAATATGAATTAGCATCTACATAATTTATGTCCTGTAAATTCAAGATACATATAGTATTTACTGATGCATATATCATTTTTTGTAAAGCCTTTATATTTTGTTTAAGTTTGCTAACTTTACAAAAGATATGAAAGAAATAATAAATAAGCTTGCTGAAGATTTTTATAACGATACCCTACATAATAGAAGGCACATTCATAAACACCCAGAATTATCATTTGAAGAATTCGAAACATCTAAGTTTATTACATCTAAGTTAGACGAATATAAGATACCATACAAAAAAGGATTTGTAAAAACCGGAATTGTAGCAAAAATAGAAGGTAAAAACCATAAAAAAAGTATTATTGCACTTAGAGCAGATATGGATGCTTTGCCAATTACAGAAACTTTAGAAAGCAAATGTAAATCGGAGAACAAAGGTGTAATGCATGCTTGCGGTCACGATGTGCATTCAGCATCTATGCTTACAACAGCACGAATTCTAAACTCAATAAAAGAAGATTTAGAAGGAACTATTTATATTATTTTTCAACCAGGCGAAGAAAAACTTCCTGGAGGAGCAAATCTAATGTTACAAGAAAATATTTTTGATGGAAACAAGCCAAAAGCTATAGTTGCAATGCATGTTCAACCAGACATTGAGGTTGGTAAAGTTGGGTTTAAGTCTGGCAAATATATGGCTTCTACCGATGAAATATATTTAACCATAAAAGGTAAGGGCGGACACGGAGCAATGCCGCATCAAATTACAGATAATGTACTAATTGCATCACATATTATAGTTGCATTACAACAAATTGTAAGCAGAAAAGCTCCTGCGTTTATTCCTACTGTACTATCTTTTGGTAGGTTTATCGCTGATGGAGCAACAAACGTAATTCCTAACGAAGTTAGAATAGATGGTACATTTAGAACACTAAACGAAGAGTGGCGTGCACAAGCACACAAAGAAATTAAACAAACTGCACGTAATATTGCAAAATCTATGGGTGCAGAATGCAATGTAAAAATTATTGATGGTTATCCTGCTTTAGAAAACAACCCTATACTCACAGAAGAATGCAAAAAAATTGCTACACAATATTTATCTAAAAAAAATATTATTGACTTAGGTGTAAGAATGACTGGCGAAGACTTTTCTTATTTTTCACAAAAATACCCATCAATGCTTTATCGCTTAGGCACTTTAAACAAAGAGAAGAGCAATAATGCTCCATTGCACTCATCTAACTTTAGTATTGATGAAAATGCTTTGAAAATAAATTCTGGTTTAATGGCTTTTATTGCATACTCGTTGTTAAGATCAAAATAAAATGAAAATATACAAATTTGGTGGAGCATCAGTAAAAGATGCAGAATCAGTAAGAAATATTGTAAATATAATTAATAATATAGATGATAATTTAGTTATTGTAGTTTCTGCAATGGGTAAAACCACAAATGCTCTAGAAAATATACTTTCGTTATATCTTAATGAAAATAATTTTATTTTAGAACTAGAAAATCTAAAGAAATATCATAATAAAATTTCCAAAGAATTATTTCCTGAAAATCATGAAATATTTAGTATTATAAACGACATATTTAACAATTTACAATTAAAATTATCACAAAATAAAGAATCTAATTACGATAAACTTTATGATTCGGTTGTGTCTTTTGGTGAAATTTTATCTACAAAAATTGTTTCATTCTATTTAACTCTCTCGCAAACAAAAAATTCTTGGATAGATATAAGAAATATTTTTAAAACCAATAATTGTTTTAGAGAAGGAATAATAGATTTTAATCTAACACAAAAGAACATTCTTAAACAACTAAAATTTAATAATTGCAGAACTTATGTAACTCAAGGCTTTATTGCTTCAACAATAAACAATGAAACCACAACATTAGGAAGAGAAGGTTCAGACTACTCTGCTTCGCTCTTAGGATATTTTTTAAATGCCGAAAGCGTTACTATATGGAAAGATGTAGCTGGCGTGCTAAATGCAGATCCTAGAATGACAGAAAATACTATTAAGATAGATGAAATGTCGTATAAAGAAGCTATCGAACTTGCATATTTTGGGGCTCAGGTTATTCACCCCAAAACAATTAAACCTCTGGAAAATAAACAAATTCCACTTTATGTAAAATCATTTATTGAATACAAAAAAGCAGGTACCACTATCAAGAAAATTGAAAAAAATCTTGACCTCACTCCTATATATATAATTAAAAAGAACCAAGTACTAATTTCGATATCACCAAGGGATTTTTCTTTTATTGTAGAGGAAAATTTAAGCACAATCTTTGGTGTGCTAGCAGAATTTAATATTAAAGTAAATCTATTTCAACATTCTGCAATTTCTATATCTTTTAGTATAGACAACAACATTATTAAAACAAAAAAACTTATTAATAAGCTACAACAAAATTATATAGTAAAATACAATAATAATCTTGAACTTCTATCCATTAGACATTTCTCAGAAAAAATAATTAAAGAAATGATTTCGAATAAAAAGATTTATATTGAACAAAAAAGCAGAAATACCGCACGGTTTGTATTAGGATAAGGTATAAATTTATATCTTTGCAAAGTTTTTATTAACAATGCAATTATGACAAACACACACTCTTTTCATATACCCGTAATGGGAATCGGGTTTACAGCAGATTCTCCAATAAAAGTAGCACAGTATGGTATAGATTCCGTTATTTCTTTAGTAGACGATATTCTACTAGAAAAATTAAGAAAGATGTACTGCACTAAATTCGAAATGCCATACAATGAAATCTCTGAAAAAATAGAAGATTTTAGAGCAAAAAGAATTACTTCTTATCTAAATCTTGTAAACGATATTACAGAAAAAAAATTCAACAAATTAAAAAATGCAGCAATAGGAAAAGGTAATGAAATTAAGGAATACCTGAGCCTTTTGCCTGATAACTCTACAATAAAACAAGAGTTTAATAAAATATCTGTTAAAAACTTTAACCTAAATGAAATTGGGAATTGGGTAAAAAACAATTTATCTATTGGTAGTATTGATGTAAATATTATGACTAAAATAGATAAGGATAATTACGCAAATGGCGAAAAATTATCTATAGAATTTAACGATGCTCATGCTGCCGTTAGAGGTTTTGCAAATAGCAATTTACGTTCTTCATTAGTACTTTCGGCTGGAATGAGTCCTAGATTATATGGCTACTTAGAGAATTTTGAAGATTTCTATCCAAACGAAAATGGAGATATTAAAAAGAAAATTATATTAAAAGTTAGTGATTATAGATCTGCGTTAATTCAAGGTAGATTTTTTGCTAAGAAAGGACTTTGGGTCTCAGAATATAGAATAGAATCTGGTCTAAACTGCGGAGGACATGCATTTGCAACAGAGGGCTTTTTATTAGGTCCAATTTTAAACGAGTTTAAAGAAAATAGAGAGCAATTGTGCAAATTAGCTAACGAAGTAATTATGCCAGCTCTTAAATCTAAAAACCTAACAGTTCCAAAAGAAAATTTACAATTTAAAATCACAACACAAGGTGGTGTTGGAACATCTGAGGAGCATAATTTTCTTATGGATCATTATAAAATGGACTCTATTGGTTGGGGCTCACCATTTTTGCTAGTTCCAGAAGCAACTACTGTTGACAGCAATACACTAAATCAACTAGTTAATGCCAAAGAAGAAGATTTGTATTTAAGCGATATATCTCCTCTAGGTGTTAAGTTTAATAGCCTTAGAGGTAATACAAAAGATATAGAAAAATTAGCTCTTGTAGAAAAAGGAAAGGCCGGAAGTCCTTGTCCAAAAAAATATTTAGTTTCTAATAAAGAATTTACCGAAAAAGCTATTTGTACTGCGTCACGTCAATATCAAAGTATTAAGATAAAAGAGCTTGATACACTTAATTTATCTGAAAACAACTACAAAAAGAACTTCGATAAAATAGTAGAGAAATCTTGTATTTGTGTAGGATTAGGAACTTCTGCATTATTAACAAACAACATAGACACAAAAAGAGAGGGCGAAGGTGTTTCAATTTGTCCAGGCCCAAATCTAGCATATTACTCTAAAAAGATTAGCTTAAAAGAAATGGTAAATCATATTTATGGTAAAACAAATATCATTTCTAGAACAGACAGACCAAATATGTTTGTAAAAGAATTAAATATCTATATAGATTATTTAAAAACATTAGTAGATGAAGCTAAATCTGCTTTAGAGGGAACCCAGGAGAAAAAATTACAAAAATTCTCAGATAATTTAAAAGAAGGAATAAACTATTACTCATCGTTATTTGATGAATTAAAAGATAAGTTTGTAGATACAAAATCTAATATTATAAACGATTTAAAGAATAGTACAAAAGCGATAAACCTACTAAATACTGAGATAAAAAAACTATAGATTTTTTTTATGAAACATCAGAAATACGAAAAAATTTTCGAGCTAAATAAAGAATGGGTAAAGACAAAAGATTCTAGTTTCTTTAAAGAGATTTACGAAGAACAGAACCCTGATTATTTATATATTGGCTGCTCAGATAGTAGAGTTCCTGCAAACGAAATTACAGGTTTAGATATTGGAGATTTATTTGTTCACAGAAATATAGCAAACCAAGTTCCCGCAAACGATTTAAATTCGCATTCGGTTATACAATATGCTATTGATGTATTAAAAGTAAAACATATTGTTGTTTGTGGTCATTATGGTTGTGGCGGAGTACACGAGGCTATGCAACCTCACTCGCACGGTGAATTAGACAATTGGTTGCGCAATGTTAGAGACATTTACAGAATGCATTTCGATGAACTTGATGGTATTAAAGACGAAGAAAAAAAATATGATAGATTAGTAGAACTTAATGTAATTGAGCAATGCGTAAATATTATTAAAACTAGTCAACTGCAAAAAAGCTACTTAAAAAACAAGACACCTATTGTACACGCTTGTGTATGGGATATGCGAACTGGTTTACTTAAAGACTTAAATTTTAATTTC
>DAOVTE010000161.1 GCA_030627705.1 Bacteroidales bacterium | reverse complement strand
CAATTTAATTTCATTAAAAACTGTTTCGTAATTTTTCTCTAAAAAAGTTCCTACAGACATAACTATATCTATCTCGTTTGCTCCTTTTTCTATTGCTAATTTAGATTCAGCAATTTTTATAGAGATAAATGTCTGCGACGCAGGAAAACCACCTGCTACTGCTGCTATTTTTACACCTTCGGTTTTTAATCTTTTTTGTATTGTTGATACTAATGATGGATAAACACAAATTGCTGCTACATTAGGAATTCCTTTATATTTAGAAGAAAAACTATTTACATTATCGCAAAATAATTTCCCTTTTTCAACAGTATCCTCTGTGTTCAGAGTTGTTAAATCTATTAAGCTGAACGCCAACTTTAAATTTTTAGTTGTAAATAACTTTGTGTTATTATCTATTATTAATTTTACTTTTTTCTCAATATTTTGAGTTCTTTTTGGAATATCGTAAGTATTAATGTTCTCCATTAAATATAGTTTTTATTGTTTAATACAATTTTATGCGTGTAATACAAAATTGCATTATTTTTTTAATTTTTCATTGTTTTTATGTCGCAAATTATCTCTTTTAGTCTTTTTTTCAATGTTTTTTTCTAAAGCATTCGTCAAATCTACACCTGTTTGATTTGCAATAGCTATAATTACCCACAAAACATCGGCTAGTTCGTCTGATAAATCACCCTCTTTTTCAGATTTTTTAAAAGATTGTTCTCCGTATTTTCTTGATATTATTCTTGCAAGTTCGCCAACCTCTTCAGTTAAAATTGCCAAATTAGTTAGTTCGTTAAAATACCTTACTCCATAAGTTTTTATCCAATTATCTACTAAATGCTGTGCTTTTGAAATCTCCATATAAATATAGTATTAATAATACATGCAAATATAAATAAAAACACTTACAATAATTTATGCATACTCTATTAGGCTTTGTAACAAAAGAATAAAATTATTTTCCTTTGAACTTATATTAAAAATACTATTTTTGAGCACTTAATTAAAAATTAATAAAAAATAAAAATTATTATGAATTTCAAAAACATATTTTTACTATTAGCAGGAGTTATTTTCTCGCTAAGTTTATTCTCTCAAACTTTTGATGCTAATTCAGTAGATGGAAAGATTTATTTTAAATTAAACGATAATGTTTCTAAGATATATACTTCAAATGGAAGCTCTGTAGACTTAGATAAAGTAGCTATTTTATCGAGTTTGATTTCTAAATATCAAATCACATCAATTTCTAGACCTTTTCACACAGCAGAAGATTTAAAACTAGAAAGAACTTATGCAATAAAGTTTGATAATTTTTCTATGATAAATCAATTAATTAAAGATTTAGAAGATGTGCCTACTGTTGATTATGCAGAAAAAGCACCTCTATTTAAAATATCTTTTACGCCAAACGATGCCGAATACGGTTCTGTGAACAAACGTTGGCATTTAGATGTAATAAATTCTGAGCAGGCTTGGGATTTAGAAACTGGTAACTCAAACATAAAGGTTGCTGTTTTAGACAATGCTGTTTGGACAGGACACCCTGATTTAGTAAATAAAATTATTGCTGAAGTTGATGTAGCAGATAATGATAATGATGCTACACCTGGCTCTCAAACAGGAATGTGGTCGCACGGAACGCATGTTTCTGGTTTAGTTGCAGCCGAAACTAACAATAGTATTGGAATTGCTTCTATAGGTTACGATATTAGTATTTTAGCTGTTAAATGTGCAGAAAATACAAGTACTGGTCAATCTGTAAGTTCGGGTTACGAAGGAATTGTGTGGGCTACAGATAATGAAGCTGACGTAATAAATATGTCGTGGGGTGGTAGTTTTTATTATCAAACTGGTCAAAATACAGTAAACTACGCCTATAATAAAGGTGTTGTTCTAGTTGCCGCAGCAGGAAATGATAATGTTTCTACACTACATTATCCATCAGCATATAATCATGTAATTTCAGTAGCATCAACAGATTCTGATGATGAAAAATCTGGATTCTCAAATTACGGAGCCTCCATCGATATCTGTTCTCCTGGAGGGTACAACGCAAGTTGGCAAGCGATTTATAGCACAACTTACACAAATGCTCCTAATGCAACATACGACGACTACCCTGGCACATCTATGGCTAGTCCAATAGCAGCAGGCTTATGCGGGTTAATGCTTTCTGCAGATTCTAGTTTAACACCAGAAAAGTTAGAAGCAATTTTAAAGGTAACTTGCGATAATATTTATACTCAAAATCCTGGTTATACTAATTTATTAGGTGCAGGTAGAATAAATGCTTTTGCGGCAATAACTGCTGTAATAGACAGTTTAACAAACGGTACAGGAAGCAATGGTATTATAGCTGATTTTTTAGCTAGTACAACTGTTGTATCCGAAGGTAATGATGTAATTTTTACAGATACTTCTACAGGTCCTATAACAGGTTGGTCGTGGAGTTTCCAAGGAGGAACACCTGCAACATCAACATTACAGAACCCAACAATTACTTATAATTCTCCGGGAACTTATGATGTTAGTTTAACTGTAACTGATGGAACAAATAATAATACCGAAACTAAATCCAATATAATAACTGTTAACTCAACAGCTTCTAGTGCTTGGATACCTCAAGCATCTGGTTTCTCAACAGCTTCTAGAGGTATTAATTATATTTCTATTGTAGATGCAAACATTGTTTGGGCAACTGCTTATGATGGAGGAACCACTTCTTCAAATGTTCAAGAATTTACAAAAACTATTAATGGTGGCACTACTTGGATAGCAGGAACAATAGATTTAGGAGATCTAAACCTTGGTGTTGCTATGGTACATGCTATTTCTGCTGATATTGCTTGGGCTGTTGGTTTCCCTCAAGCCGGAAGTGGCAATGGTGGAATTTGGAAAACTATTGATGGAGGCTCTTCTTGGAACAGACAGAACACAGCAGCTTTTAATTCTTCTTCTGCGTTTTCTAATGTAGTATATTTTTGGGATGCAAATAATGGCTTTTGTCAAGGAGACCCAGATACATATTTCGAGCTATACACTACAACTGATGGCGGAACAACATGGGTAAGAGTTCCGCAAGCTAATATTCCTCCGTTCTTACCTGGAGAATATGGCTATACTAGCCAAATAGAAGTAGTAGGCGATAATGTTTGGTTTACAACTAATAAAGGTAGAATTTATCATTCTACAGATAAAGGATATAACTTTAATGTTTATGACACTCCATTAACTGATTTTGGTGGAGGAACAGGAGAAAGTGGAGAAGTTTCATTTAAAAACGATACTATTGGAGTTGCAATAAATAACCTTGGGAAAGTTTATGGAACATACGATGCGGGTGCAAACTGGACAACCCTCAACACTAATGCTTCTGGAAACGTTTTTGGAGGAGGTGTTTGCTATATAGAAAATACCGAGATGGTTGTTAGTGTTGGTGCAAATACTAATTCTCCTGGATTATCAGGATCTTCATACAGTAGCGACGGTGGTGTAACATGGGATACCCTAGACTCTGTGCAGCATTTATATGTAGATTTTCTTGATGCACAAACAGGCTGGTCTGGGTGGTTTAATACTACATCTACAGATGCAGGTATGTGGAAATGGATTGGCGTTCCTGTAGGAGATTATTCTGCAATTGTTCGCGAAGATATTATTACAATTTACCCAAACCCAAATAATGGTATTTTTAATATTAAATTATCGAATATTAAAGAGGATGCAAATATTGAGGTTTATAACCTTATGGGAAAAATGGTATATAAACAAACAGACAAAAATATGTCTAACGAAAATGTTTTAACTATTGATTTAAGCAATCTTGCAAAAGGAGTTTATATTGCAGTTGTAAAATCGGGTCTTAGTGTAAATACAGAAAAAGTTATTATTAAATAACTTAATATAATCTAAAAAATAATAAACCCCCTATGCGCTTATGTGCATAGGGGGTTTAAAATTAACAAGGTATCTATTAGTGCTTAAAATGTCTAAATCCTGTAAATATCATAGACATATTGTTCTCATTACAATAATCTATTGATAATTGATCTTTAATAGAACCTCCAGGTTGAATTACTGCCGTAATACCTTCGTTTTTAGCAATCTCTACGTTATCTGGGAATGGAAAAAATGCATCCGATGCCATAACTGCTCCTTCTAACGAAAAATTAAAATTCTTAGCTTTAGTTATTGCTTGCATAAGAGCATCTACTCTTGATGTTTGCCCTACTCCACTAGCTAATAATTGATTGTTTTTTACAAGAATCATAGCATTAGATTTAGTGTGTTTTACAAGTTTATTTGCAAACAATAAATCTTTTATTTCTTGAGGTGTTGGTTCTGACTTTGTAACCGTTTTTAAATCTTGGGCTGTTTCAATTTTTAAGTCTTTATCTTGAACTAAAACCCCGTTTAATACAGACCTAAATATCTTATCTGTTTTTATGCTGTTTTTTTGAATTAATATAATTCTATTCTTTTTAAGTTTAAGAACTTTTAATGATTCTTCTGAATATGAAGGTGCAATTATTACCTCAAAAAACAGTTTGTTTATTTCTTCAGCAGTTTCTAAATCAATCTCTTTATTTGCAATTAATACTCCACCAAATGCAGAAATAGGATCGCCAGCCAATGCATCAGTCCATGCTTGTAAAAGCGTATCTCTAGAAGCTATACCGCAGGCGTTGTTGTGTTTAAGTACTGCAAAAGTTGTTTCGGTAAAATCACCAATTAAGTTTATTGCTGCATCTATATCTAACAAATTATTGTATGATATTTCTTTCCCGTGAATTTGTTCTAGAATATCGTTAATATTACCAAAGAAGAAACCTTTTTGATGTGGATTTTCGCCATATCTTAATTCTTTTGAGTTTTCTACACTTTTTTTGAATGCAGAATTATTCTCTTTATCAAAATAATTAAATATTGCAGAATCGTAATGAGAAGAAACACCAAAAGATTTTAAAGCAAAGGATTGTCTCTCTTCTATTGTTGTTTCTCCATTTTTGTTGGTTAAAATATCTAATAAGTTCGAATACTCATTTTTTGATGGTACAATTACTACATCTTTATAGTTTTTTGCTGCTGCTCTAATTAATGAAATACCACCAATATCAATTTTCTCTATTATATCTTGATGTTGAGCACCAGAAGCAACAGTATCTTCAAAAGGATACAAATCAACAATAACTAGGTCTATTTCTGGAATCTCATATTCGCCAAGTTGAGACAAATCATTATCGTTTTGTCTACGTGCTAAAATTCCACCAAATACTTTTGGATGTAATGTTTTAACTCTGCCACCTAGAATTGAAGGATATGATGTAATATCTTCAACCGCTGTTACATTAACGCCAAGTTTTTCTATATAAGTTTGCGTTCCTCCTGTAGAATAAATTTTTACATTTAATTCGCTAAGTTTTTTAACAATTGAATCTAAATTCTCCTTGTCGAAAACAGAAATTAATGCCGATTTTATTTTAATATTATTGTCCATAGATTAAGGTTTTAGTTTTTCTACAAACTTATTAAATTTACAAAGATATTATAAGAATAATTTTCATTTTTAATTAACAAGATATCAAAATAATTTACAATAATATTAAGCTAAGTTATTGTTAATTTATTCCCGCAAAAATCTATTCAAAATCTTCATAAAGCAGATATTTAGTTCTAATAATTTTAAAATTATCTAAATCACTTTTCCAACTTGCTTTAATCTCTTCTTCGTTCATTCTAAATTTTATTTGTTCTTTAAGTTCGGCGTTTCCTGCAAGAATATTAAAGCTTTTTGTAAAATAATTGTCTTTATTTGTCATTTCTGCATATGCTTTTACTAGACATGGAATTCCTATTCCTTTTTTTCCAATAATATAATCTATCCCATTATCTCTGGCATCGTAGCCTTTACAAACCACTCCCTCTAATTTTGGTTTTTTTGCACCAATCATACTTTTTGGGGTAAATTCCATATATCCACCTTTTAAATCTGGATGGCCTATTACTTGAAATGGAGCATCTGTACCTCTTCCAACACTCATAACTGTGCCTTCGAATAAACATAAAGTTGGATAATAAAAAACAGATATCATGTTTGGTAAATTTGGTGAAGGTTTTACTGGTAGCTTGTAAAATAATTTGTGTGTATAGTTTTTGCATTTAATAATATCTAAATTACATTTTACAGAATCTTTAAGCCATCCTTCTGTGTTAATCATTTTTCCGTATTCGCCCACTGTCATTCCGTAAACAATAGGTATTGGTTGCATTCCGATAAATGATTTGTATTTGGGTTTTAGAACAGGGCCATCAACATAAAAGCCATTAGGATTTGGTCTATCTAAAATTAGCACATCAATATTATTTTCTGAGCAAGCCTCCATCGCATATTGAAGCGTAGATATATATGTGTAAAACCTAACTCCTACATCTTGAATATCATAAACAAGAATATCTATACCTTCTAAATCTTCGGCGGTTGGTTTTTTATGGCTTCCATAAAGCGAAACAATAGGCAAGTTTGTTTTAAGATCTATATTTGAACTTACTTTCTCTCCAGCATCAGCTTTACCTCTAAAACCATGTTCTGGACTAAATATTTTCACTATATTAATTTTAAGCGATAAAAGGCTATCAACAATATGCGTTTGTTTTATTAATCCCGTATGATTAGTAAGTATTGCAACTTTCTTATTTATTAACTTAGATAAATATAATTCTGTACGTTCGGCACCTACAATAATTGTTGTATCGTATTCTATAGCATTAATTGCCGAAAAGAAAAACACACCACAAATAGCTAATATTATTTTAATCTTCTTTATCATATCTCAAAACTTTAATAATGGTTATAATGCAACAAAATTATTACATTTGTAAAAATAATAAAAATCTCTATCAAATTGAAT
>DAOVTE010000216.1 GCA_030627705.1 Bacteroidales bacterium | reverse complement strand
CTATTGTAATCAATCCATACTGCATAATCGTTCTCGGCCCAACCAGAGACCCCATTTAATGTAATTGTGTATGTGGAGTCAATTCTTAAAGTTGTAACAGGAGATGTATATAACGAATAAGAATTGTTGTTAGTATTATTAGATAGGGTATGTAAATTAACAGAAGATATATATAAATTACCTGCACTTGTATTACCTGTTGCAGCACAATAATCAAAAGGTTTTACAGTATACATAAATTTGTAGGTTTCTGTAGTGTCGTTATTATTTCCTACAGCAAACACTTTAAAATATATTTTTGTTGATTCGGGAAAACTTGGGATAAATGTGCTAGAAACCCAAGTACTATCTATAGTATTTATCATAGAAATAGTATTATCAAAAACTGGGTTATTAATAGACCATTTTACATAAACAGAACTTAAAGTATTATTGTAAGAAATAACAGAGGTGATAAATTGATCTATGCTTTCTTTAGGAATAATGTTAGTGGGTTGGTTTGTAATTTTAGTAGTAATAATTGAGGGAAAATCATTTCTGCCTACAATAGCATATTCCCACATTCCGCGGCCCCATGTTGCTGCTTTTATTGTGTTTGAACCATACACAATTTCCATTTCTTCTACCGTACAGTTGGGCAAATTAGTGTTGTATAAAGACCAAGAATTACCGTTTATAGGCATAGTATAAACACCTATTTCTGCACCTAAGTAGATATTTGAAGAATCGGTGTGGTCAATAATAACAGATCTTAATGGCATATTACCTAAATTATATGTAATGTTTGTCCAACTTGCTCCACCGTTAGTAGTAATATAAACTTTTTCGCTGTTGTTCTCGTATCTGCCATTTACAACAATAATTACATCGTCGTTATTTGGGTCGAATGCAATATCTTCTATACTATGATTAGGAAGATTATTTTTTATACCAACAAAACTTACTCCTCCATTAATGGATTTATCTATTTTGTCGCCTCTAGAAATAACAATTATATTAGAGTTGTTTTCGGCAATGGCAGCCTTGCTAATAGTTCCCGTAAATGTTGTTGGGGATCCAACATAATTCCACGTACTACCAAAATCGAGACTTTTATATACAGTTGTGCTAAAATTATAAACTGTCATTTGATTATTTGGGTCGTAAGCTATAGGCGCTTCCCAAGCAGCATTTCCAGAGCCAGATTGTCCAACGGGAGATACGCCTGTCTGAGTTTGTCCACCATTTATTGTTCTTCGTCTCCCTCCGTTTTGAAGACTGCCTATTATCCAATCATCATTTAATGGATGAATAATACCCTCCATACCATCTGCACCATAAAATTCTATCCAACAGTCTTTATGTTTTATGCTTGTTCCGTTATCTTGAGAGCCAGAAACAGATCTAAAGTGATTAGATTGACTTACTCCTAATTTATAATTTTCGCGAATACCAAGACCTTGTGAAAGGTTTTGCCAATTTTGACCACCATCAATGCTTTTTGCAAAAAGGCCATCTGTACCAACATAAAATACTCCATTTACACAAATTGCAGGGTGTAAATCTGCGTGTACGTAATCTGTGCTTGTAATATAACTAGTCTGGTGACCAGAACCTGCGCCATTTGTGCTTCCTAAACTCCAAGAACTTACTTGGCTAAAAGTATTTCCGCCATCAGTTGTTGCCATAATATCAACATATCCGTAAATCATATTTGAAGTATCCATATCGTTTACGGCAAAACCTAAACAAGATTGCGAAGGATTGTTTAAAAAGGTAAAATTAATGCCATTATCTGTAGATTTCCATACGCCTTGGGTAGATGCAAAATATAAACAATTTGGGCAAATAGGACTTACAGATAGGTGGCCAGTATTATCAAGATTTCCTATTATTTGAGCAGATTGAGAATAGCTTAATCCCATATCTGTTGATCTCATTACGTAATCTTCGTTTGCTCCCCAATAATAATTGTCGTATAAATATATAATGCTTGAGTTTGTTGGATGGAAAGCTATTTCTGTAATATCTCCAGTGTTTAATAATCTTGTCCAGCTTGTTAAATTATTGTTTGATTTGTAAATGCCATAGTTTGTGCCAATAAATATAAGATTAGGAATTGTAGGGTGGTATGCAATTTTAGATATTCTAAAGCTAGAACCAAGCCCTCCAAAACCAACAGTTGTAGGGTTAAAGTTTGAAATGCTCCAACTAATACCTCCATCTGTAGATCTATAAACACCATGCGAATATCCATTTCTGGAATTTCTAACATTTATCAGTATAGAATCAGAGTTTGTAGGAGATACTGCTATAGTATTTACTCCAGAAGCAGCAAGAAAATCTGTTGAGCCACCTTGCCAATTTACTCCACCATTTATAGATTTCCAAAAGCCCCCAGAGCGAGAACCAATATAAATTTTATTACTATCATTAGGGTCTACATATACGGTTTCTATTCTGCCTAGTCCAGCAGAATAATGACCAGTGATACTGTCTATGCTCCATGGCCCTAGTTCTTCCCAACCATTATTAAATAAACTTTTGTTTTCAGAATTGTTTTTTTTAAAACTCTTAAAAGCATTTTCGGGAAAAAAAGGATCTATATTATTTCTGTTTCCTGAAGGATAATATTTGTATTCGTTAGCATTTTTCCAACGTTGATAACCTTTCCAACCTGAGCCTTTTACGTTTTTATCGTGTGTTTCAAAATATTTATCTGCTTCTACGCATACGTCATAAAAGTTTACAGATAAATCATTCATTAATGTTTTATATGCTTTCTGAGAAAAAGAATTTGTTGCTATAAAAATACTTAGAAATAAAAATATTGCTTTTTTCATTATTGAGTTATCTAGTTATATAAATCTATTTTGTTCAAAAATAACATAAAATAATGAAAAAAGCAATGCTGAAAATTTACATGAACAAGAAAAATATCTAATTCAGAATTATTTTCCTATAATATATTTCTTTATTTGTATATATGCGTGCTATATACAATCCTTTCTTATAGTTATCTAAATCTATGGTGATAAGTTTCCTGTTGGATGATATTGTTTTTACCACCGTTGCTTTGTAATCAAGAATTTCGATTTTATATATATTATCTCCTGTAATATTTATTTCTTTATTTGTTGGGTTAGGATAAACGCTTATATTTTGAGATTGATTAATACTTTCAATTTCTGTTGGAACACTAAAGCAAGAGCTTGTATCGTCTGCACAACCAAAATAATCTACAACAATAACAGCATAATTTACTCCAGGAATTGCTGTAATTGATTGATTTGTTGCTCCAGGGATAGGCATATATGAACTATCGCAATATAACCACTGGTATGCTGATCCTGTTGTGGGTGAAGTTAATGTAGGGCCAGTAATAATTAGAGGGAGTATACCTTGAGACATTACCTCAATATATACTGAATCAGCATCTGCACCTGCATTTCCAACAGTGTCTATTATTGTTGCAACATACCATCCGCTTATTACCATAAATGGAGGAGGATTAAAACCATTGTGTGCAAAACCATTTGGACCAGTCCAGCTAACAAATTCTGATAATGCAGGACAAGAAATAGCTATGTCATCAACTCCCCAATGACCCTCATTATTTACGCCTACAACATCCTGATACCAAGAGAATTGTATTGGTCCAGTTGGATTAATAGGAACATTTTCACAATAATTATTCCAAGAGGTCAATACCGTATCGAAACCTCCATTGGGATCCCAATAATTTATATCAGTCCACGTAATTCCTCCATTAATAGAATATGGCAACTGCACACGCTCAGTTGATAAATCCCGACCTCCGCAAGGAGATTTTCCTTCGTCAGTAGCAGATTCCATATCAACTTAAATACTACATCAATTAATTACAGGATCGCCACCCCCTGTAT
>DAOVTE010000076.1 GCA_030627705.1 Bacteroidales bacterium | reverse complement strand
GCAGATTTATCTAATTCTACTTGGTAGTTATTACGTGCTACATTTACTAAATCTTCTACTGTAAGACCTGCGCCTTTAATTATATATTTTTCCATTATTATTTAGTTTAAAAGTTCTTAATGTATAAAGTTTATAAAGTGATTTGAGAGTTAAATACCCTCAATTATTGATAAACTAAAATTATTTTTTTAGTTTAAAAAACGTACAGAATGTATAATCTGTGGTTACAGATTAGCAATACATTACTGCTATAGTAAGAGATATTTTAAATGCTAATTTCCAATTTATTGTAACCCTTTTATTTAATTCGTGATAAAATTACAAACTTTAATTTGATTGTCTATGATTTTTATCAATTTTTGATAAAGTAAGTTATTTATTTTAGATATGTCAGACTGCACTAAACATAACAAGAATTAAAAAAGAGATTAGATAAAACAACTTGCAAAATAAAAAGCCCAACTTAATAGCTGGGCTTCTGAAAAAAAAGTATTTTATAGATTTAACTTGAGCAACTTGCGTTTGGGTCAATCTCTACTACTTTAGTAGCTTCTAATTCTACGTTTCGTTTATCTAATGAGTTTACAACTGCTGCTGCTATATTTTTAAATGCAGAACCAATAATTGAGTTCTCGTCTATTGCTGCAGGATTTCCGTAATCGCCACCTTCGCGTACAGATTGCACTAAAGGTATTTGGCCTAGTAATTCTATGCCTCTTTCTGCTGCAAGGTTTTTAAGTCCATCTTTACCAAAGATATAATATTTATTATTTGGCAATTCCTCTGGTGTAAACCACGACATATTTTCTACAAATCCTAAAATGGGAACATTAATAGATTCGTTTTTAAACATACTAATTCCTTTTATAGCATCGGCAATAGCAACATCTTGGGGTGTGCTAACTATAATAGCTCCATTAACAGGTATAGTTTGCACCATTGTTAAATGTATATCGCCTGTGCCTGGAGGCAAATCAATAAGAAGATAATCTAAATCTCCCCAGATTGTGTCTGTAATAAATTGTTTAAGTGCATTTGTTGCCATTGAACCTCTCCAAATAAGAGCGTCTTCTTGATTAACAAAAAATCCAATAGATAATATTTTAACACCATAGCTTTCTATAGGGTTAATCATATCTTTACCATTAACTTTCTCTATTGTTGGTCTAGCATTTTCAACCTTAAACATTTTAGGTATAGATGGTCCGTAAATATCAGCATCTAAGAGTCCAACTTTAGCACCTGTTTTGGCAAGAGCAACAGCTAAATTCGACGAAACTGTGGATTTTCCTACGCCACCTTTACCAGATGCAATTGCTATAATATTTTTTACGCCACTAAGAGCCTTTTCTTCTGGAGACTTTAGAGGTGCGGTAACAACTTTTCCTGTTGTTCTAATATCAATTTCTATATCTGATCCTATAAGTGCTTTTAGAGTGGCTTCGCAAGCTTTTACCATAGATTTTTCGAAAGGACTATTCGCTTTTGGAAAAACAAGAAGAAAACTTATTTTATTTTCTTCAACTTTTAAATCAGAAACCATATTTAAAGAAATTATATCCTGATTTTTATCTGGATATCTAATTTTTCCTAGAGCCTCTGTTATTTGATCTTTTGTATAATTCATTTATTTAATAATTTAAAATAATATATTGCATTGAAATACACATATCTAATTTTATGTATATTTTGGATTGCAAACTTACAACTTATTTAGAATAATTCTATATTAGGATCCCAAAAATACTGCTCTAAATTAATTATTTGATTTTCGTTAAATTTTATTCCTTCGCTTTCTAGTAATTCTTTCATTGTGTTAGTTCCTCCGAAATGATTTTTTCCAGTAAGAAGGCCTTTCCTATTAACAACTCTGTGTGCAGGAATAAAGTACTCTTTATTAAAAGCTTTGTTTAATGCCCAACCAACCATTCTTGAAGATTGTGCGGAGCCTATATGTTTTGCAATTGCACCATAAGTTGTAACTTTTCCCCAAGGTATTTGCAGCACAACTTTATATACTTTCTCGAAGAAATTATTTTCTGAATCCATTTTCTAAAATTTAAAATTCGGGTGCAAAAGCATCAATAATATGATCAATTTTATGATTATCATTAGACACAATAATATAAATAATATCAAATCTTACTTCTAAATCTACATCGTATTTATCTATATATGCTTGGGTAGCATCTATTAAAAACTCTTGTTTTCTTTTACCTACTGAGTCGTTTGGCTTATCAAATAAACCTGTAGATCTAGTTTTAACTTCAACAATAATTAGAAATTCTCCTTTGGAAGCAATAATATCTATCTCTTTATGTATATATCGCCAATTGGTATTAAGTATTTTGTAACCTAAACCAACAAGGTGATTAGCAGCTATATCTTCGCCTTTATCACCTAAAACAATATGTTTAGCTGTGCTTACCATATTTTATTCTACTTTTATATATGTATAAGATACTATAAATTTGATTTTTATTTTATTAGAATTTGCACATAAAAGTCTAATACTTAGAACAAAGATATTAAATTAAAGTACAATTAAACTTCAAAAAAATGATAAAGAAATTAAAAATAAATTACTTTTGCGGCAATGAGTAAAATATTCAATATTAAGAAATTCTTAAAGTGGAGACTAAAGCATATTAGTCATCATCATTTTATTATGATTTTAAGTGTTTTTGTTGGCTTAGCTGCAGGATTGATTGCTGTTGTAATTAAAAACTCTGTTCATTTTATTCAGAATTTGCTTACCTATAATTTTGTTGAAGAATACGAAAACTATTTATATTTTATTTATCCAACAGTTGGGATATTATTTACTGTACTTATAGTAAAATTTGTAATTAGGCAGCGAGTAGGTCATGGTATTCCTTCGGTACTTTTTTCTATAGCAAAAACTAGAGGCCAGATAAAACCGCACAATATTTTTTCATCAATAATTACAAGTTCGTTTACTGTTGGATTTGGTGGTTCTGTTGGACTAGAGGGTCCTACAGTAGCAACCTCGGCAGCAGTTGGTTCAAATATTGGTAGGTTTTTTCATTTAAATTACAAGCAAATAATTTTACTGCTTGGTGCAGCATCGGCAGGAGCAATGGCTTCTATTTTTAAAGCACCAATTACAGCCGTAATTTTTGCAATAGAAGTTATTATGATTGATTTGACATTAACATCAATAATACCTCTAATTATAGCATCGATAACTGCGAGTCTTACTTCTTTATTATTTTTGGGTTTCGATGTAATCTATAAATTCGAAATTAAAGATCATTTCTCTTTATCTAATGTTCCTTACTACATTTTACTTGGTGTTATTTCGGGTTTAATTGCAGTGTATTTTACCAAGACATATATTTCTATAAATAATAAATTTGATTTTATAAAAAGTATTTGGGCAAGACTAGCCATTGGAGGAACAATTCTCGGATTGCTAATTTTCTTCTTCCCATCGCTTTATGGCGAGGGTTTCGAATCAATAAATTCAGCTCTTAGCGGATACAATGATTACTTATTTAACAATAGTATTTTCTATGATTATAGCGAAAATATCTATATGATTTTTCTTCTATTTGCACTAATAATTATTTTTAAAGTAGTAGCAACAGCAACAACATTTGGCGCTGGTGGAATCGGTGGAATTTTTGCTCCGTCGCTTTTCTTAGGTAGTAATTTAGGATTGTTTTTCGCAACTTTTGTAAACCATTTTGGGTTTTCTAAAATTCCTGCTACAAATTTTGCTTTAGTTGGTATGGCAGGGTTAATTTCAGGGAACTTACATGCTCCACTTACTGCGGTTTTCCTTATTGCCGAGATTACTGGAGGATACGAACTTTTTATTCCATTAATGATAGTTTCGTTAATATCATATTTAACAGTTAAGATATTTTCTAATCACTCGGTTTATACATTCCAACTTGCAAAACGTGGCGAGTTAATGACGCACAATCCTGATCAAAATATTCTTAATATGATGAGCGTTAAGTCTTTGGCAGAGACTGATTTTACACCAATACAAGTAGAAGAAAACCTTGGGTCTTTAGTTAAAATTATTTCTGAATCTAATCGAAATACTTATCCTGTTATCGATAGCGATGGACAATTGTTAGGGCTTGTTTTGTTAGATGATATAAGAACTCTAATATTTAAACCAGAGATTTATGAAACTACATTTATTGCAGATTTAATGACAATTACAGAGAATATTGTTGATACAAAAGAATCTATGCAAGAAGTTGCCGATAAATTCCACAAAACAGGTTCGTATAATATGCCTATTGTAGAAAATGGGGTTTATATTGGCTTTATTTCTAGAGCAAATTTATTTTCGTCGTATCGCAGAAAATTAAAATATTTTTCTGAGGATTAGTATAGAAATCCAAACAACCAAAGCGGAATAGTTTCCCTAAAACCGTACTCAATATTATCGGCTGCTACAAAAGCGTTATCTATTCCTGTTATTTGTTTCTTTGTTTTATTCTTTCCTCCAATCTCAAAAGTATATTTATTATCAATTAAAAAATCACCTTTAGGTATTGTGTTAAGTTTATGTTTTAACATTAATTGATTCATAAAAAATGTTTCTCTAATTGTTCCTACAGACATTTCTATATTTGTATTAAGAGCGTATAATAAAGCTGTATTATTTAAATATATTTTATCTGGCTTGGTTAAATGACCTGTAGGTGCACCTTTCTGTATTATTCCTGTTATTAGATTTGCTCTATCTAAAGAATTAAATAAACGCAATAATACATCTCGGCTGAGTTGTGTTTTTCTGCTTAATTCCGACACATTTATTTTAAATGGCACACTATCGGCAATTAGTGATATTAATTTACGTAATTTATACGCTGTTTGATAATTAATATTATCGATAATCATTAAATCATTTTCTATAATTACATTTACTGTGTTTGTTAATCGTTCGTGATATTGCCCTTTTGTATCTATAAAAAATGGATATACTCCGTATTCTAGATATTTTTTAAACTCTACTAAAATACTTTTGTTTTTAATTATTTCTGGTATTATTTTATTATAATTCTGTAAAACATCTTCTAATGAATAAGCCTCAAAATTGCTTTTGTTTGTTAAGTTTAGAAACTCTCTAAAAGATAATTCGTGCAACTTATACATTGCTGCTCTTCTGCTTAAATCTGCATCTGCATTATGTAATTGCAAAGCTGATGAGCCTGAAAACACTATCTTAATTTGCTCATAAGTATCATAAATGTTTTTTATTTCTATGGACCAATTTGGATATTTATGTACTTCATCAATAAATAAATATCTACCGCCATTTAAATAGAAATCTTCAGCTAAATTAAATAAATGATGTTTGGTAAAATAGAAATTGTCCATTGAAATATACAATGCATCATCTGAATTTCCATAGTTATTTTTAATGTATTGCAACATTAAAGTTGTTTTACCAGTTCCTCTAGCTCCTGTAATACCAATCAATCTATCGCCCCATTCAATTTCTTTATAAAGATATCGAACAAAACTATTTGTAGTATTTGATATACGTAATTTGGAATATTTATATAAGCTTTGCATACAATTGTTGTTTAATTAACATTACAAATGTATGCTATTTGTTGTTTATAAACAACTGTTTAGTTAATTATTGTTGTTTTCAAACAACTTTTAGTTCATATTAATGTTGTTTACAAACAACAATAATACATTAACTTAAATCAATATATTTTATTCCTTCTTTAAATTTGCCTTGTTGTCCGCTACCAGGAAAAGGAAGCATAGTATCGTTTAAAATGTAAAATCCTAATTCTTTAAGTGCCGTGTAATTTGCTTTAAAAACACTTGATGTAATTAATACAAAGCCTGTATTTTCTTTATATGGTTCTATTCTATGAATTAAATCTGGTAGACTTTCTTTTATAATTCTTTCTTTGTTTTTTGTTCCTTTTGGAATTGCAATGCTTGAGCTATCTTCTAAAAAATAACCGGCTTCTTTAAATCTGTAAAGTAGCTCTTCTTTTTTTGCACGAATTTGTTTTGTCTCCCACGATTCTAAATCAGGGAAAACGGCTCTAATTACATGTAGAAATAATGAATCTCCAGTTCTTACATTGTCAAAATAAAAAAATCTATCGCTAGTGCAAGGCGGTGCTTCTGCAATAAACATTATTTTGATATTTTCTGGTCTGTATTTTTCTCTTGCTTTGCTTACTCTATCCATATTTTATTTTTTCTCGCAAAATTCTGTTAAAACTCCTAATGTCGATTTTGGATGCAAAAATCCAATGCTTAAGCCTTCTGCTCCACTTCTAGATTTTTTATCAATAAGTTTCAAGCCCTTATCTTGTAATTCTTCTAATTTTGCATCAACATCGTCTACTGCAAATGCAATGTGATGAATTCCTTCGCCACGTTTTTCTATAAATTTGGCAACAGTACTTTCTTCAGATGTAGCCTCTAGAAGTTCAATTTTTGTTTCTCCAACTTTCAAGAAAGCTGTTTTAACTTTTTGGTCAACAACCTCTTCTACAGCATAGCATTCCATTCCTAAAACGCCTTCGTAATACTTTAAACTTTCCTCTATGCTTTTAACTGCAATTCCTATATGTTCTATATATTTTGGTATCATAATTACTTTTTAAAATTTGATTAAAGATAGATATTTTTTAATCTCTAAGAAATGATTTTAGTCAACAATAAGCAATAACCTTTTGTTTGTCCTAAAATTTACAAAGTGTTTTACAAATAGAACCTTATTTTGATGTAATGAATTCAGTGTTTATAATTGCCACCAATGCTTATTAATTTTTCCTTTTCTTCTTTCTTCGATATTTAGTTTTTCAAAATCAGGATATTTTTTCTGTATCGTTTTATAAATAAATAAAAGTAATATAAATATTATTGTACCATATAAAGCATAAAGAAATTCAATGTCTGTAATGCTATAATTACCTTTTAAAGAACCTATTGTTAATGCTATAAACCATAAAGCCAAAAATAATTTTACATGAAATAATACACCTTTTAATATCACCTTTACAGTAAAAAAGAACTCATCTTTTATAAGGGTTTTTTTCTTCATTATTATTTATTATAAATATCATAATAATAATTATCATTCAAAATGTATAGGGTAATTATAAAAATATAAAGATCTTTATAAACATTGTGTTCAATTTCTTTTGGTTTTAATCCATCTGTAAATAATGAACTAAAGATTCCAATAGAAAAATTCATCTGTGCATTAACAAATAATTGTTCAAATGCTCCGGTAATTAATTTAGTTGTTTTTGATGGTTTATTAACGCTTTTTAATAAATCAAGAATAACTATCATATCAATTCTACCATTTGATGTTAATCCAAGCTTTCTGTATTCATTAAGTGTTTTATTTAATATTATTGAGTCTTCAAATGATATTTTATTATCTCCATTTTTAGTAATGAACTTCTGGGTTTCACTGAAATTTAAATTAATTTTGAAATAATCTTTATTGTATTGATTAAATGTGTTTGTGATTATTTCAAAATTAATATTTTTATTTTTAATCAAATTGTCAAATTCAATTTTTAGTGATTCATCTCCCTTTTCATTTTGTGTAAAACTTGATATAGAAATTAGTAAGAGATTAATAATAATTATGTACTTTCTCATCTAGTCTTCTTTTTTATGATTAACATAAACTACTACAAGTTGCTAATTTCTTGGTTTTTTATTTTGCAAAACACTTTCAAAGTGCTTTACAAATGGTTGTAAATCAATTATCAAATATAACAAAATTAATATAACATAAAAAAAGCGACCCAATTTCGAGTCGCTTTAAATTTAGTCAAATATTAAATGAACTATTTTGACCTAAGTGTACGAGGTATCAAATAGGAATTTTTTATTTATCTCGATGCAAGCTAAGCATCGGGGAATTAAACCATTGGGCTATCGCCCTGCGATTAAATATCTCGCCTTCCGTAAATTGGAGTAGTCTCTTCTTCGTCGAATTGTAAGTATTCGTAAATTTCTTCTTGATTACCTTCAATGTTTTTGTTGTAATACTCGAAATACTCAGCAGGAGTAGGTAGTTTGCTAATAAGAGCAACTACAGCTCCAACTTCAGCTGAACCTAAAAATACTTGAGCACCATCACCCATACGGTTATTAAAGTTACGTGTAGATGTTGAGAAAACATAATTCTTGTCAGCTACTCTTAACTGATTACCCATACATAGCGAGCATCCTGGAACCTCAATAGTAGCGCCAATTTGGTTAAAAGTTGAGAATAAGCCTTCTTCCTTTAATTTTGCTTGATCCATACGTGTAGGAGGAGCAATATATGTTCTTGTTTCTGGATTTACTTTATTGCCTTCCCAAATTTTAGCAGCTGCACGGAAGTGCCCGATATTAGTCATACAAGAACCTAAGAATACATCGTCTATTTTTTGACCAGCAACCTCAGATAAAATCTTAACATCATCTGGATCGTTTGGGCAACATAGAATAGGCTCTTTAATATCTGCTAAATCAATTTCGATAACTTGTGCATATTCTGCATTTTCGTCACGCTCCATTAATTTTGGATTCTTTAACCATTCTTTAACTGCATCAATTCTATTTTGAATAGTTTGTGCATGTGAGTATCCATCTTCAATCATATTTTCCATCATTGCGATGTTAGATTTAAGATACTTAATAACTTCTTTCTCCGAAAGCTTTATTGTTGCAGCAGCAGCAGAACGCTCAGCAGCAGCATCGGTTAATTCGAAAGCTTGCTCTACAGAAATATCGTCTAATCCTTCCATTTCAAGAACACGACCGTTAAATACGTTTACTTTGTTCTTCTTAGGCACTGTCATTAAACCTTCTTTGATAGCTTGTAAAGGAATTGCATTTACAATATCACGTAAAGTTAAACCTTTATTCAATTTACCTTTAAATTTAACTAAAACTGATTCGGGCATATCTAAAGGCATAAATCCTAAAGCACCTGCAAAAGCAACTAATCCAGAACCTGCAGGGAAAGAAATTCCTAGCGGGAATCTTGTATGCGAATCGCCGCCTGTACCAACTGTATCTGGCACTAATAAACGGTTTAACCAAGTGTGAATAACTCCATCGCCAGGACGTAATGCTAAACCTTCTCTATCTGAAATAAAGCTAGGCAGATTTTTGTGCATATTTACATCTGTTGGTTTTGGATATGCCGCTGTATGGCAGAAAGACTGCATAAACATTGGCGATTGAAATTTTAAACAAGCTAATTCTGTTAATTCATCAGCTGTCATTGGTCCTGTTGTATCTTGCGAACCAACAGTTGTCATTATTGGACTAACTGCTTGACCTGGTAAAACACCTTTTTCGCCAATTGCTTTTCCAACCATTTTTTGTGCTAAAGTATAGCCTTGATTATCTTTATGAGTTGGTTGATCTGGTTTTGCAAAGAAATCTGAATTACCTAAATTTAATGCTGTTCTAGCTTTTTCGGTTAATGCTTTTCCTATAATTAAATTAATACGTCCACCTGCTTGGTATTCGTCAGCAATTGTATTTGGTTTTAAATCGAAAGTAGAGACTACTTCTCCGCCTTCGTTTGTGATTTTTCCTTCTGCAGTATTTATTGTAATTACATCGCCAGAATTAATTTTGGTAACGTCGCAGATAATTGGCATACCACCCGAATCTTCAACAGTATTAAAGAAAATAGGAGCAATTACGCCACCTAAAATAAATCCTTCTCTACGTTTATTTGGAACTGCAGAAATATCTTCGCCAATTGCCCATAAAACTGAGTTAGTTGCTGATTTACGAGAAGAACCAGTTCCTACAACATCGCCTAAAAAAGCAACTTTGCTACCTTCTGTTCTCCATTTTGCTATTGTGGCATTACCTTCTGGGAATAATGTTTTTCCCATAGAAAGCGAATGTAATGGAATATCTGGACGTGTAGATGCGTCTGATGCTGGAGAAAAATCGTCTGTATTGATTTCTCCATCAACTTTGTATGCTTTTAATGTAACTGATTCTGGTAATTTATTTTTTGATGTAAACCAATCTGCATTTGCCCAAGATTTTAATACTTGCATTGCAAAATCATTTGTACTGCTCATTTCAACAATTGTGTCGAAATTATCATATACTAATGTAATATTCTTAAGTGTATTGGCAGCTTCTTGTGCTATTTCTTTGTCTTTAAGAGCATCAATTAGTGGGATTACGTTGTATCCGCCAATCATTGTTCCTAAAATATTTATTGCATCAATCTTACTTACTAACGCAGATGATTTATTTCCTATTAAAATTTCGTTTAAAAACTCAGCTTTTACTTTAGCTGCAGGGTCTACACCGGGAGCAATTCTTTCTGTAAATAAGTTTAAAAGAAATTCTTCTTTTCCTGATGGAATATTTTGTAATAATTCGCAAAGTTCAGATGTTTGTTTTGCATTTAAAGGTAAAGCAGGAATTCCTTTTTTCGCCCTAAACTCTTCGTGTTTTAAATAATTTTCTATCATAGTGTTATTATCTTGAGGTTAATGTCTTCTAATTTTTTGCAATTTACACATTTATATTTATTTATCAATATATATCAAATCGAATATTTGATTTTTTTTAAATCAACAAGGTTTTTTTTTGCTAAAAAAAATATTACTTTTAAAACAAAAATATATATGAATTACGATATAATAATAATTGGCAGCGGACCAGGTGGTTATGTGGCTGCAATACGAGCCTCGCAATTGGGTTTTAAGGTTGGAGTAGTAGAGCGTTCGGAGCTTGGAGGAATTTGCCTAAACTGGGGGTGTATTCCAACAAAATCTTTATTGAAATCTGCACAGGTTTTAGATTATATAAAACATTCTGAAAACTATGGAATTGAAATCGACGGAAATATAAAACCAAATTTCGAAAAAATTATTGAACGTAGCAGAGGTGTTGCTCAAAATATGAGTAAAGGCATTCAGTTTTTATTCAAGAAAAATAAAGTTGATATTATTACAGGACTTGGTAAAATTACCAAACAAAATACTGTTGAAGTTACAAACGAAAACAAAACTGATGAATATACAGCGAAACATATAATTTTAGCAACAGGAGCTCGCTCTAAAGAATTACCAAACTTAAAACAAGATGGTGAAAATATTATAGGTTACCGAGAAGCATTAACTTTAGAAAAATTGCCAGAATCTATGGTAATTGTGGGTTCGGGTGCAATTGGTAGCGAGTTTGCTCAAGTTTACAATTCGCTTGGCACAAAAGTTACTATTGTAGAATTTATGCCAACCCTTGTTCCTAACGAAGACGAAGAAGTAGCAAAAACTCTTGCTAGAGAATTCAAAAAAGCTAAAATTAAAGTTCTTACAAAAACATCTGTAGAGAAAATAAATGTAACTGAAAACGGTTGCGACATTACAATAAATACAAAAAAAGGCGAAGATGTAATTAACGCCGACATAGTTCTTTCTGCCGTAGGAATTACTCCAAATCTAGAAAATATTGGAATTGAAGAAATGGGCATTGAACTAGAAAATGGCAAAATTAAAGTAGACGAATATTACAATACAAACATAAAAGGTATTTATGCTATTGGCGATATTGTTCACGGTCATTCGCTTGCACACGTTGCATCTGCCGAAGGAATTGCTTGTATAGAAAAAATTGCAGAAATATCTACAGACACAATAGATTATGGAAATATTCCTGGATGTACATACACATCACCAGAAGTTGCATCTGTTGGTAAAACCGAGCAACAAGCAATTGAAGAAGGCTTAGAAATAAAAGTTGGTAAATTTCCTTTTACAGCATCTGGTAAAGCAAATGCAGCAGGAACAAGAGAAGGATTTATCAAACTTATTTTTGATGCAAAGTCAGATGAACTTATTGGTGGACATATGATTGGAGCAAACGTTACCGAAATGATTTCGGAATTAGTTGCAATTAAAAAAGCAAAAATAAAAGCTCACAGTTTAATAAAAACAATTCATCCTCACCCAACAATGTC
>DAOVTE010000025.1 GCA_030627705.1 Bacteroidales bacterium | reverse complement strand
TTTTCGATGCAGGTGAGGAATTTGGAATTCAACCAATTGGTCTTGCTGCAAGAGATACTTTAAGATTAGAAATGGGATTCTGCTTATACGGTAACGATATTAATGATGAAACTTCTCCTATACAAGCAGGTTTAGGCTGGATTACTAAATTTACAGAAGGTAACAATTTTATCGATAGAGAACTTTTTGAATCTCAAAAAGAGAACGGAGTTCCTCAAAGACTAAAAGGTTTCGAAATGGTTGATAGAGGGATTCCTCGTCAGCACTATAAAATTGTGAACGAAAACGACGAGGAGATTGGAGAAGTTACTTCTGGTACAATGTCGCCAATGATGAAAATCGGAATTGGTATGGCATATCTTAATAAGGGGTACTGGAAAGAAGGTTCTGAAATTTATCTACAAATAAGAAACAAAAAACTAAAAGCTAAGGTTGTAAAATTACCTATATATAAAGCTTAATAAAAGCTAATATTTTTAATATATAAAAACTATAAAAATGAAAAAACATAATTTTTACGCAGGTCCATCTATCTTACCAGAAGTAGCTTACGAAGAAACAATAAAAGCAATTAAAGACTTTGCTGGAACAGGGATTTCTTTAATGAGTATTTCCCACAGAAGTAAAGAGTTTCAAGCTGTAATGGACGAATCTGAAGCTTTATTCAAAGAATTATTAAAGATTCCTGATGGATATAAGGTTCTGTTTTTAGGAGGAGGAGCAAGTTCCCAGTTTATGATGACTCCTTTTAACTTGATGAATAAGAAATCAGCTTACCTTAATACAGGAACATGGGCTAAAAAAGCTTTAAAAGAGGCTAAAGGTTTTGGCGAAGTTGTAGAAGTTGCTAGTTCTGCAGATTCTTTATATAACTTTATTCCAAAAGGATACGAAGTCCCAAAAGATGCGGACTACTTCCATATTACTACAAATAATACCATTTACGGAACAGAAATTAAGCACGATATGGATTGTGACATTCCATTAATTGCTGATATGTCTTCAGATATTTTTTCTCGCCCTGTAGATGTTTCTAAATATGATTTAATTTATGGTGGTGCTCAGAAAAACTTTGCTCCTTCAGGCGTTACTTTCGTAATAATAAAAGAATCTATTTTAGGAAAAATGGAACGTTATATTCCTACAATGTTAAACTACCAAACACATATAGATGGTGGTTCAATGTTTAATACCCCCCCAGTTGTGCCTATCTTTACAGGCTTACAAACTTTAAAGTGGTTAAAAGCATTAGGTGGTTTAGAAGTAATGCAAAAAATGAATCAAGAAAAAGCTGATTTGCTTTACAACGAAATCGAAAGAAATAAATTATTCAAAGCAACTGTTCTTGATAAAGAAGATCGTTCTGTAATGAATATCTGTTGGATTATGAACGATGAGTATAAAGAATTAGAGCAAGAATTCTTAAAATACACAGGCGAATTAGGAATGGTAGGAATGAAAGGACATCGTTCTGTAGGAGGTTTCCGTGCATCTACATATAATGCTTTACCAAAAGAAAGTGTTGAGGCTTTAGTCGCAGCAATGAAAGAATTTGAGAAGAAAAACTAAATAGTTTTTAGTTACAAGTTTAAGGTTACAAGTAGTAGGTTTATGGCAAAGGTTAAGGAATTTGAAGATTTTGAAATTTGGAAGAAATCAATAGATCTAGCAGTTGTTGTTTATCAATTAACAATGAAAGAACCTTTAAGTAAGGATTATTCTCTTAAAGACCAAATACGTAGAGCATCAACTTCAGTTTCAAATAATATTGCTGAAGGATTTGAATACGGGAATAATAAACAATTTGCAAGATTCTTAAGAATCGCAAAAGGTTCGTTAGGCGAAGTTAGAAGCCAGATAGTTGTTTTAAGAAGATTGAATTACATAAGCGAAGAAGATTATCAAAATATCTATAACGAATGTAAGGCTATCTCTAAACAAATATATAGTTTAATTAATTATTTAGATTCTCGCCCTGGTTAGCTGTAAGTTACAGATTATAAGCTGTAGGTTAACAAAGGAATGGATTAAAGAAAATTAAAGCTTGTAAATAAAGAATTTATATGAATAGGTACAGACTGTAGAGTTTTTTTGAACTTGAAACCTACAACCTGTAACTTTTAACCAAAAGAAAAATGAAAATATTAATAGCAACAGAAAAACCTTTCGCTCCAGCAGCGGTAAATGCAATTAAAGCAGTAACCGACAAAGCAGGATACGAATTGGTAATGTTAGAAAAATACACAGAGATAGCACAATTATTAGAGGCTGTAGCTGATGTTGATGCTATGGTTATCCGTAGCGACAAAGCGACTAAAGAAGTTTTAGATGCAGCAAAGAATTTAAAAGTGATTGTTCGTGCAGGTGCAGGATACGATAATATCGATTTAGCAGCAGCAAGTGCAAATAATATTGTTGCAATGAACACACCAGGTCAAAACTCGAATGCTGTAGCCGAATTGGCTCTAGGTATGATGGTGATGGCTGCTCGTAATAACTATAATGGTAAAGCAGGAACAGAACTTTCAGGAAAGAAAGTTGGAATTCATGCTTACGGTAATGTTGGGAGATTAGTTGGAAATATTGCACGAGGATTTGGAATGGAAGTTTTAGCTTTCGATCCATTTGTGGAAAAATCTGTAATTGAGAAAGACGGTGTAACTGTTGTTGATTCTGTTGAAGAATTATATAGCTCTTGCGAGTATATTTCTTTACATATCCCAGCAAACGATAAAACTAAAAAATCTATCGATTATGCTTTATTGAATAAAATGCCAAAAGGCGGAACTTTGATTAATACAGCAAGAAAAGAAGTAGTTCATGAAGACGAATTAGTTAAAATAATGAACGACAGAGAAGATCTTAAATATTACTCTGACATTGCGCCAACTAATGCTGAGTTCTTAACAGATAATTTCGCTGATAGAACATTCTTTTCGCCTAAGAAAATGGGTGCTCAAACAGCAGAAGCAAACATTAAAGCAGGAATTGCATCTGCAGAGCAGATTATTTCATTTTTAGAAAACGGAGACAAAACATTTCAAGTAAACGGGTAGGTTAGACGTTGCAGGTTACAGGTTTCAAGTTAAACCCAAACTGGCGAGTTTTGATGCTCTAAAATATTAATAATTAGTTACGGAAACAAGATATAGATTGAGAAGTGCATAAAACAAATCAACCTGTAACCTTTAACCTGTAACTTTCAACAAAAAAAAGCATGGCAAATATAAAACCATTTAGAGGCATCAGACCTCCTAAAGATTTAGTAGAGAAAGTAGCTTGCTTACCTTACGATGTAATGAGTTCGGAAGAGGCTAGAGTTATGGCAGAAGGAAAACCAATGTCATTATTACACATTACCAAAGCAGAAATTGATTTTGCTCCAGGATACGATGAGCATTCTGATGAGGTTTATCAGAAATCATTATCTAATTTTAAGATGTTTCAAACAGAAGGATACCTTAAGAAGGAAGAGAAAGATATGTATTATATCTACGCTCAGACTATGGACGGTAGAACTCAATACGGAATTGTTGGTGGTGCATCTACACAAGATTATTTAGACGGCGTAATTAAAAAGCACGAGCTAACGCGTCCAGAAAAAGAAGAAGATAGAATGATAAATGTACGTATCAATAATGCGAACATTGAGCCTGTATTTTTTGCATATCCTGCAGTTTCTGAGATTGATGAAATTGTAGAAGATATCGTAAAAAACAAGCCTGCGGAATATGATTATACAGCAGAAGATGGTTTTGGTCATCATTTTTGGGTTGTGGATAATGATGAAACTATTGTTAAGTTAAAAGGACTTTTCGAAACAAAAGTGCCTTATACTTATGTTGCCGATGGTCACCACAGAACAGCAGCAGCAGCTTTAGTTGGAGCAGAAAAGCAAAAAGAGAATACAAATCATACAGGAAACGAGGAGTATAACTATTTTTTAGCTGTTCATTTCCCAGATAATCAGTTGAAAATTATTGATTATAACAGAACAGTAACTGATTTAAACGGTCATTCTAAAGAAGATTTCTTAGCCAAATTAGAAGCAAACTTCACTGTTAAAGAAGAAGGTACTGAGATTTTCAAGCCAAGTAGATTACACCAATTTTCTATGTATTTAGATGGTAAGTGGTATTCTATGGAAGCTAAAGAAGGAACTTATGACGATAACGATCCTGTTGGCGTTTTAGATGTTTCTATATTAACCAATTCTATTTTAGCACCTATATTAGATATTAAAGATTTACGTCGTTCTAAGCGTATCGATTTTGTTGGTGGAATACGTGGTTTAGGGGAATTGTCTAAGCGTGTAGATGCTGGTAAAATGGAAGTTGCTTTTGCTCTTTTCCCAGTTTCTATGAAGCAATTAATTGATATTGCCGATACGGGAAATATTATGCCTCCAAAAACAACTTGGTTCGAGCCAAAATTACGCTCTGGATTAGTAATTCACGAATTAGTATAAATTACAAAATATAATAAGGTGGCTTTTGGTCACCTTTTTATTTCCACTCAACTTTTAACCTGCAACTTTCAACTTATAAAAATGTCAATACCCGAAAATATAAACAATATAATTAGCAATATACCTAGCAATGTAAAGCTAGTTGCAGTTTCTAAGACCAAGCCAAATTCTGATATTTTAGAGGCTTATGATGGAGGTTGCAAAGTTTTCGGAGAAAATAAAATTCAAGATTTAGTAAAAAAATACGAGGAACTACCTAAAGATATCGAATGGCATATGATTGGTCATTTACAAACAAATAAGGTGAAATATATTGCTCCTTTTATTTCGCTTATTCACGCTGTTGATAGTATTAAATTGCTAAAAACTATTAATAAAGAAGCTGCAAAAAATAATAGGACTATAGATTGTTTAATTCAGATAAAAATTGCCGAAGAAGAAACTAAATTTGGGATGTCTGTTAGTGATGCTAAAGTTATATTTGAGAATAATTTACCTGAACTTAGTAACATAAATATTATTGGATTAATGGGAATGGCAAGCTTTTCTGACGATAAAAATCAAGTTAGAAACGAATTTAAATATATTAGCTCAAAATTTAGTGAATTCAAATCAAATTATTTTTCAGACAATTCTATATTTAAAGAAATATCAATGGGAATGTCTGGCGATTATAAAATTGCAATAGAAGAGGGTAGTACAATAATTAGAGTTGGCAGCACAATTTTTGGACACAGAAATTATTAATTACAATACATTATTTAGAGACTTTATAAGCTCCTTTATTAAATTCTTAACATCTGTTGATTTAGATTTATCCTCACAAAACTTTTCTAGAATTGAAATATTACTATTTATAATTTCAGAATCAACTTCATTTTCTAAAATTATTTCCTCAATAATTGTGTAATTTTCTACAAGTAAAAAATAATTATTTTTGTCCATTAGATTAACAAAAACATTAATATGCTTAGCGAAATTGAGTTTTGTCTGCCATATTACGCCTAAAAGCTTAAGTAATTTATCATCAGAAATTCCTTTTCCTATAATATTAACGATATAATCAACCGCATCGTTATCAGTAATTAAAATAAAAACACTTAATAATTTATCAATAATTTCTTTATTTTCTGTATTGATATACAAATCAAAAAGCAATATAAATGTATTATTATCAGGCTTTTGCATTAATAAATCTACAGTAGAAATTACATCATTACTATTAGAGTTTGCAAAAATCTTTTGTATTTCTTTATGTGATAAACTAGCCATATTTAATTTTTTACGAAAATATGTATTAAGTTTATACTTATTATCTAAAAAATTATTATTTTTAGGAAATAAAATTATTATTGTATAAAATATTAAAATAATTAAATATGAACGTTAAATTATTAAACATTAAATCAATTTTTGGAGTTGCTTTTTTTAGTCTTGCTTTATTATTAACAGGATGCGATTCTGAAACAAATACAGAAAATGTAGAAGATGCTATAGAAGATCTTATAGAAGAAGATGATGAATTGGGAAATGACTTTAGTAAGTCTAAACAAGTATTCTATTCTTTGCCTTCGCCTATCGAAACTGCAATGCTAATGAAACGTGCTGGGGCAAAATATAACGAAGATTATTTGAATTCAATAGATAAGTTATCTGATTATTCAACTACAAAGAGTATGTCTCTTAACCTTGGCGTTTATAGTGCAGATTTAAGTTTCTCTAGTATGTTTGATCAATCACAAGCATCAATAAAGTATTTAGCTGCTACAAAGAAAATGGCAGAAGCTCTAGGTATTCTTAACGCTGTTGATAAATCAACAATTAAAAGAATGGAATCTAACGTTAATAATAGAGACTCATTAATGGAAATTATTTCAGAAACATTTATGAACTCTAATTCATTTCTTAAAGAAAACGATAGAGCTGAGGTTGCTGCAATGATTCTTCTTGGAGGATGGATAGAAGGTTTATATGTTGCTACACAAATTGCTAAAACAACTTCTTCAAATAAAGAACTAGTTGAAAGAATAGTCGATCAAAGATTGTCTTTAAATACTTTAGCAAGTCTTTTAGGTGAATATAAAGATGATGAAAATATTGCCGAATTAATTACTGAATTAAGTAGTATTCAAGCTGTTTTTGATAAAATTGAGGTTTCTTCTTCTAAAATAGAAGTTGTTTCTAGTAGCGACTCTAAAGTTACTACATTAAAAACATCTACTAAAACAACTATTACAGACGAAATTTTTGAAGAACTTTGTGATAAGGTTGAAACATTTAGAAATAACATTGTAAAATAATTAAACTATGAAAAATATTTATAAATATGTAATAATACTGCTTGTTCTTACATTTGTTGTTCCGACCGAAAGTCAGGCACAGTGTAAAAACTTTGCTAAAAAAGTTTGTAAACTAAAACTTTTACCTTTCGTTCATGATGGTATATACAATGCTACTATTTTATCAGAAGGAGAAACTGCCGAATTATTTAAAACTTTCTATTCTGGACAAGAATATAGAATCTCTATTTGCGGTGCAGAAGAATTACCTCCTGTACAATTTCAAGTATTAGATGCAGACAGAAATGTTTTGTACGATAATATGAATGAAGATTACTCACCGTCGTGGGACTTTAAGCTAGAAGCTAGCCAACAATTAATTATATCTATACAGGTTTTAACTTCTGATGAGTTAAATGATGATATTCTTAGCGGATGTGTTTCTGTTCTTGTAGGTTTTATGAACGTAGAGGATTCATTTGATCAATATTAGAATTATTTAATTAAAATATTTAAGGCGAACTTTTGTTCGCCTTTTTTATGCTTTCTGAAAACAAAAAATATAACGTAATTGGAGTTATGTCTGGAACATCATTAGATGGTTTAGATATTGCGCAATGTGAGTTTTGGCAAGAAAATAATAATTGGAAATTTAATATTGTTGATGCGCATACCTTTAAATATAGTAGTAAATGGTTGCCGTTATTAATTAATGCTCACAAAATAAGTTCCTCTAATTTAATAGAGTTAAATAACAAATATGGAGACTTTATTGGTGAAAAAATTATATTATTTTTAGATAATAGAAATATAGATTTTATTGCCTCTCACGGTCATACAGTTTTTCATAATCCAAAAAAAAAGTACACCTATCAGATAGGTAACGGAGCAAATATAGCTGCTACAACCAAAATTAAAACTATTTCAGATTTTAGAATTTTAGATGTTTCTCTTGGTGGACAGGGAGCTCCTTTGGTACCAATTGGTGATAAATTACTTTTCTCAAATTATGATTACTGTATTAACCTTGGAGGGTTTGCAAATATATCGTTTTGCGATAATAATAAAAGAATTGCTTTTGATATTTGTCCTGTAAATATTGTGTCAAATAACTTAGTCTCCACTCTCAATTTAGAATTTGATAAAGATGGAGAAATAGGAAAAAGTGGGGTAGTAAATTTCGAATTACTTAACAAGCTTAATTCTTTAGAATACTATTCGAAAAAATATCCAAAATCGTTAGGGCGCGAATGGGTAGAAAAAAATATTTTCACAATATTTGCTGATAATAATATACCTGTAAATGATTCTATAAGAACTTTGTATGAGCATATTTCTATTCAAATTTCGTGTAATTTAAATAAAGGACGAGTTTTAATAACTGGTGGTGGTGCTAAAAATAAATTTTTAATAAGTTTAATTCGACAAAAAAACAAACAAGTAAATTTTATTATTCCTGATAATCAATTAATAGATTTTAAAGAAGCATTAATATTTGCTTTTTTAGGTGTACTTCGCATTAATAACCAAGTAAATACGCTTTCGTCTGTAACTGGTGCATATGCAGACAGTAGCGGTGGAGTTATTTTCGATGTTTAACAGGATCTCTTTTATTCTAAAAGATGCTATTTTTTATGCAGGTTCTTATTATAATTATCTATAGAAATAAAATAATTTGGATCTTCTAGTACGTTTACAACACAAATTTTCTCAGCTTTTTTAATTAATGCTCTACAATCTTTACTTAAATGACGCAGATGAATTGTTTTACCTGCAGCTTGATATTTTTCAGTAATCTTATTTATTGCCTCTATTGCAGATTGATCCATAATTTTTGATTCCCCAAAATCAATAATTACTTCTTTTGGATCAGTATTGATATCAAATTTTTCAAGAAATAATTTAGTAGAACCAAAGAAAAGAGGCCCATAAATTTCGTAATGCTTTATTCCATGCTCGTCAATTCTTTTTCTTGCTCTAATTCTAAGTGCATTTTCCCATGCAAAAACTAAAGCTGATATTATTATTCCTGAAAACACAGCAATTGCCAAGTCTTCAATTACTGTTATTATTGTGACCACTCCAATTACAACAACATCTGTAATAGGAATTTTATTGAGAATCTTAAATGTACTCCACGCAAAGGTTCCTATTACTACCATTAGCATTACTCCAACCAATGCTGCAACTGGTACCATTTCTATGTATTTTGATGCAAATAAAATAAATGCTAGCAAGGAAAGACCTGCTACAATTCCTGACAAACGCCCTCTACCACCAGATTTAATATTAATAATACTTTGCCCAATCATTGCACAACCACCCATTCCTCCGAAAAAGCCATTTACAATATTTGCACTTCCTTGTGCAACACACTCTTTATTTCCGCTTCCGTGACTACCAGTTAATTCGTCAATTAAATTAAGTGTCATTAATGATTCGATCAAACCAATTGCCGATAAAATTAGTGCGTATGGTAATATTATTTTTAAACTTTCTAGTGTAAAAGGAATTATTGGAATTGCAAAACTAGGTAAGTCTGCAGCTAAACTGCCATTTCCATCGACGCTACCAGATGCTACAAACGAACGCACAGTTTCAGTATCTATGTTTCCTAAAATTACAATAGCAGTAACTACTAATATTGCTATTAATGTAGAAGGTATTTTTTTTGATATTTTAGGTAACATTAACATTAGTCCCATTGTTAATGCTACTAAACCAACCATAATGTAAAGTTTATTACCTGCTAGCCATTCGCCTTCAGATTTAAACATACTTAGCTGCGATATCATAATTACTATCGCAAGTCCGTTTACAAATCCCATCATAACAGGATGCGGTATCATTCTAACATATTTTCCTAATTTAAGAGCACCTGCTAATATCTGAAATAAGCCTGTAAATAGTAATGTTACAAAAAGAAATTGTATTCCTATTTCAGCTCCTGTATAACCAATTTGCTCAGCATAACTCTGTCCATCGCTAACCAAATTAACCATAACCACAGCCATTGCACCAGTTGCACCAGAGATCATGCCTGGTCTACCACCAATAATTGCGGTTATTAATGCCATCATAAATGCACCATATAATCCAATAATTGGAGAAATACCAACAATAAACGCAAAAGCTACAGCTTCGGGCACTAGCGCTAAAGCAACTGTTAAACCTGAAAAAATATCATCTTTTATACTACCTTGGGTTTTGTCTATCCACTTAAACTCTTTAACTAATTTTTTTACCATTTGTACTTATTGGTTTTTAAAATGGGCGCAAAGGTAGTTAAATTAATTAAATAGGTATAATAATAGATATTCTGTTTCTGTACGAAAAGTTTGCTCTTTATCTTTTACGAATTATTAATAACATAACTAATTTATATGGAATAAATAGGTTAAAGAACTTAAAATATTAGTCATTAACATAAATAATAACTAATTTTAATTTGTATTTTAAAAAAAACAAACAATTATGGAAGGCGTAAATTTTGTGCTTATTGCAGCTATTTTTATTATTATTTTAGTTCTAAATTCTTTTGTTCGTAATTATTTAAAACAAAATAAGAAAGATTTAAAAGACATCAAAAAATCTTTAGGCGATATAGAATATAAATTAGGAAATATAGAAAGTAATAGATTTATAGATAAAGAACAAGAAATAGCGTTGGAAGAAGTAAAAGAATCTTATTCGAAAATTAAGCCAGAGCAAGAATCAACATATTTAGAATCTATTTTAGAAACTTACGAAGAGCCAGAAAAGGTAATTGTTGAAGAAAAAATAATAAAACCTGCAGAGCCATTAAAAACAGAAATTACAAAACAAAAACTAAATCCAATAAAGAATTTTAAAACACATAAATCGTTCTTACAAAAATACCCAGATATAGAGAAATTTATTGGAGAAAATCTAATTAATAAGATAGGTATTGTAATTTTAGTTTTAGGCTTAGTATTTTTAGTGAAATATGCAATAGATAAGAACTGGATAAATGAAATAGCTAGAATTGCTGTAGGAGTAATTTCTGGCGGCGGATTAATTGCACTTGCACATAAAATTCGAAAAGAATATAAATCATTTTCTTCTGTTTTAGTTGGTGGTGGTTTGGCAGTATTATATTTCACAGTATCAATAGCCTTTCATACCGAAGGATATCCTCTTTACCAACAACAAGTGTTGTCGTTCATAATATTAGTATTTATCACAATTTTTGCTGTCTTTTTGTCTATAGCATATGATAAAATGGAAATTGCAATTTTAGCAATTCTTGGTGGTTTTGGAACTCCATTAATGGTTTCTAACGGAGCAGGAAATTATATAATTTTGTTTTCGTACTTGATGATATTAAATAAGGGAATGCTTGTTTTATCATATTATAAAAAGTGGAGAGCTGTAAATATTGTAGCCTTTACATTTACTGTTATTTTATTTACATCTTGGCTAACAGGTGAAATAGTTCAAGAAAGGTACTCAAATTTTCCTGGAGCAATTTTCTTCGCCACAGGATTTTACATAATATTCTTTTTAATGAATATTCTTTACAATATTAAACACAATAAGGAATTCAAATTTGGCGATATTTCATTAATTATAAGTAATACATTTGCGTATTTTGCCTTTGTTATAATAATGCTTGCATATATTAACGATGGTGCTTACAGAGGTTTATTTGCAGTTCTGTTAGCAGTTTTTAATTTTGTTTTTGCATACTTAATACACAAGCGACAAGAAGCAGACACAAATTTACTATATCTGCTAGTTGGTATAGTTCTTACATTTATTACTCTTGCAATACCTTTACAGTTAGAAGGGAACTATATTACTTTATTTTGGGCTGCAGAAAGTGTATTGCTTCTTTGGTTGGGACAAAAGTCAGGAATAAAATTATTGAAATTAGGTTCCGTTATAATTATGATATTGATGCTAATAAGCCTTTCAATTGATTATTGGAACTATTATTATATTAAAGGATATGGCTTTGATGAATATGTAAAAATGACTATGATACTTAATAAAATTTTTATTACAAGTATTGTAAGTTTAGGGTCGCTAATTGGAACAATTATTTTAATTAGAAATGAGAAAGGTAATATTGCGTGGTTTATTCATAATCATACATATAAATTTATTGTTTTTGGATTATTAATGGTTGTGATTTATTTGGCAGGTATATTTGAAGTTGCGTATCAAGCAAGTTACTATTTTAGTGAATATTCATCTAAATTGGTTGTGGCTTTTGCGTATAAAGCAGCTTATATTATTTTATTATTAGCAATAGCGTATAAGTTAAACAATAAAGTGTATTCTATCATCTCATCTATTATCTCAGCAATAATAATAACAATATTTTTTGTTTCTTTGAGCACAACCTTTGTTCATTCAAGAACAGATTATATTGATGGTTTCGAGCATTCTACAATTCCAATAATTTTTAGATGGATTGCAATTTCAGCAATTTATGTTGCAAATGTTTTACTGCTAATAGTTGTAAGACGTTTTAATAATAGCTGGCTAAATAAGATAAGTTTAGCGACATTTATTTTTACAATTTTATATTTGCTTTCGGCAGATTTAGATACAATTGCAGTTCTTGTAAGCGGAAACGAAGATATTCTTATTCATACACATAAAACTGGATATGCAATACTTTGGGGAATTAGCTCGTTTATTTTAATGGTAATTGGAATGCGTAAGAAAATCAAAATTGTAAGGTTACTTTCTCTTGCACTTTTTGCAATTACATTAATTAAATTATTTGTTTATGATATTTCTAATATATCAGAAGGCGGAAAAATTATTGCATTTATTTTGCTTGGAGTTTTACTTCTTGTAATTTCTTTTATGTATCAGAAACTCAGGAAACTTGTTAACGAAGATGATTAATTTTTCAATGATAAAATAAACTTGAAACTTTTAACTTTAAAAATATGAAAAATATAATATCAACCTCAATTTTAACCTTAGTCTTAACCTCAACCTTATTGTACAGTCAAGAGTTTAAGTACAAAGCTGGTGTAGAAAATGTAGAAACAGAAGAATTTTACAAAATACATATATCACCAGAAATTACATCAAAATTAAAAAGCGATTTCTCTGATATTAGACTTCTGGACTCTGCAAACGTAGAGATTCCATATTTGCTTTATACAGAGAAAATAATTAGCGAAAAAGAACTTTTTGTAGAATACGAAATCGTAGAATTAGAACATTTAAAAAGCAGAAACTACACAAGAATAGTCATCAGAAATAAGAATAAATCTGAAATCAATAATATTGTTTTAAGAATAAAAAACGCAGATGTAAGAAAGCATTTAAAACTAAATGCGAGTTACGATAACAAGAATTGGTATGTTCTAAAAGATAATTATTACTATAATTCTATAAATAATTATGAAAATACATCTGAGATTAGAGTACTAAATTTTCCACTAAGCGATTACGAATATTACGAGCTTTTAATTGGTGATTGTTTCGATAAACCAATAAATATTACAAATGCAGGATATTATGATTTAGTAAAAGAAAAGGGCAAGTATACCGAGTTGCAAGATATATTTTTCACATCATATGATACTTTAAAGGAGACTACAATCATCATCCCCAATAACGGATATTATATAAATAAAATTTCGTTTGATATTGATACCCCAAAATATTACTTACGAGAGGCTGAGATTTTCCTGCTTAGAACAGAGCTTTATAATAATCGTAAAGAAACTTACCACGATAATATTGCGTATTTTAATCTGATTTCTAACTCTAGTAATACTTTTAGCTTAAATGGACTTAACGCCGATACAATTTATATTAGAATTAAGAATAATGATAATCTGCCATTAAATATTAATAAGATTCGATTATTCGAACTGAATAAATACATCACATCAGAGCTTAATCCTACGCAAAAATACAGTTTATATTTTTCTGACGAAAAAGCAGATAAAGCAATTTACGATTTAAAATATTTTACTGATAGCATACCTGAAGGTTTGCAAATAATTAAAGTAAATAAAGTTCAAAAATTATCTATAAAATCTGATGGCAAAGAATCAAATAACTTAAATATGAAAAGCTATTGGTTGTGGATAATTATTTCAGTGGTGGCAATTATATTATTTTATATGTCGTTTAAAATGATTAAAGATTTAAAGAAATAGTATTTTTGATAGAATTATAAATAATTAATATGCAATTTATTCTAATATTATTTTCATTTCTATATCCCCCCGAAACTGGAAAAATTGAGTTTATTCTTAATGGAATTAATAATTCTGATGGACAAATTATTGTTTATTTATATAAATCGCCGACTAGTTTTCCTAAAGGTAAAACAGCGTTTAGAGTTATTAAATTTACAAAAATTAAAGGTGTGAGTATTAAAGCAAGTTTTAAAAATATTCCTTATGGTATTTATGCGATATCTGTACTGCACGACGAGAATATGAGCAATAAAATGGACATTGGTTTTTTTGGTCCAAAAGAAGGATATGCATTTTCTTATGATCCAAATGGCTTTGGAATTCCCGATTTCGATGAATGTAAATTCAGTTTAAATAAATCTACAAAAATAATTGATTTAGATATGAAGTATTAATTATAAGTGCTTTTAATCTTTTCGATTACTAATGATGTTGAATACCCATCAACAAAGTCAATGGTTTTTACTTCTCCACCATTTTTAATTACTACTTCAGAACCAACAATATCAGAGATATTGTAATCGCTACCTTTTATTAATATATCAGGAGTGATTTCTGAAATTAAACTTAATGGAGTGTTTTCGTTAAATAATATTATATAATCAACAAATTCAAAAGCCGCAAGAGTTATTGTTCTTGATTTTTCGTCTTGTATTGGTCTGTTTTCTCCTTTTATTCTAGATACCGATTCATCGGTATTAACTCCAATTACAAAAATATCTCCTAAATCTGATGCTGCTGCAAGATATTCTATGTGTCCTAAATGAATAATATCAAAACACCCATTCGTAAAAACTATCTTTTTTGACTTATCAACAAGTTTCCCAAATTGATCTATTGTAATTATTTTAGACTGGATTCTACTAATGTTTTTCATAAATAAATTTTACAATATTAATGTATTAATATTAAGACTTAATAAACTTTTTTACCACAAACCCTTTATTTGTTTGCATTCTTATAAAATATATCCCTTTTGGCAAATCTTCTATTTGAATTATTAAGTTTGAATTATGAATTTTATATTCTTGAATTGTTCTTCCATAAATATCAAGTAACGAACAACTTTCAGCTATTAACTTACCACTTTCTACTTGCACAAATGTGCTTGCTGGATTTGGATATATATTAAACTCAATAAAAGTGTTTTCTAATGTATTATTATTGTTCGGTGGGCCAATACAAGATTCTATAACTTCTGACAATTGAGAAAGCATAATTGGTTTTGTTGTGGTATCGGTACAAATAAAATAATAAATTGGAGTGTATGTGATATTATATAATGATAAAATTGTATCGTTATTTAAGTATTGTGTAGAGAACCCAGGAAAAGAGGCTCCAAACATGCTTTTAAATGTGTCTACTTCTGCATTAGTTCCGTTCTCGCTCTCGATTCCCCAAATCAATAACAGAGAGTCTCCAGACCCATAATTTCTGTATATTTCGTCTAAATAGTAGGTGTTTACTTGGCAAGGAACGCAATTTATCGAGAAGAAGTCTAGTAAAATAGCCTTGCCTTTACCTAATTCAGTATATAAATTAAAAGTATCATTTTGCGTACTTATTATTGTAAAATCTGATGCAATTAAAGATTTGTTTTGTGCTGTACTCTCAGAAAAAACAAAAAAGTTAATAATTATACTAGCAATAATCATTTTAATTAATGAAATCATATTTTTCTTAAAAATAATAATATATAAATCTTGTATGGTTAAACCATCATTTTTTTTTAAAAACCTATTTTTTACGTATGTGCAAATTAATAAAAAAATAGTAAACATTTCAATCTAACACAAATTTATTATATATTTGAAATTATATTAATAACTAAATAAGACAAACAATGAATAATTTTTTATCATTAAGGTATATAACAGCATTATTTGTTATTACTATTATGGCATTTCCATCGTGTACAAGTGAAAACGATGGAGAATCGAACGAGATAGATACTGTAGCTATTAACGCTGCCGATGCAAATTTAAATGAGGAAAATATTAGTAAAGCATTTAAATTACCATCACCAGTAGAATTATATATGTTCTTATGGGAATCTAATGCGAAGTTTAATAAAAAATCGTTAAATTCCATTGATAAAGTTGACAATTATATTACAACAACTAAAAAAGCTTTAAATTTAGGTATTTACTCATCAGATCTTGCTTATTGTACTGTTTTTGGTAAAAATCAAGAAACATTTACTTATTTTACTTCTACTAAGAAGATAGCTGAAGATCTTGGTTTAACTGAAGGATTCGATGAAGCGATTGCTAAAAGATTAGACAATAATATTAATAATAGCGACTCTTTATTTGAAATCACAAACGATTCATACTCAGATGTTACTAGGTATTTGGAGTCTCAAGGTCAAGGAGATTTGTTACCTTTAATAGTTGCTGGAGGATGGATAGAAAGTGTTTTCATTAATGTAAATTCTGTTGAAGATTTTAACAAGGATTATGAAATTGCAAGTTTACTTGTAGATCAAGGGGTTTTGTTGGAGACTCTTGTAGATTATTTTAACTCTATAGAGGATAAATCAGAAGATGTAAGTTTAATTTTAAATGAATTTATTGATTTACAAGAATCTTTTGATAAGTTACTTGATAATTCTGAAGACAACTTAATTACAGAAGAACAATTTAACGAAATTGGAGCTAAAATAGATATAATTAGAAATGGGTTTGTTAAATAATTTATTTAAAAATAATAAGATATGAAATTTAAATCAATATTATCGTTCGTTGTAACCACTGTTTTAGTTATTAGTTTTACATCAAGTTCTTATGCTCAACGTTGCTACAAAAAAGATTTTTGTGCCGAGAATATAGATTACGAAGATTACGATTATAGAACTCAATCGTATTTTGTAACTGTATATCCAGGCGATACAATTAAAATTACTGCAGTTATGTATGCAAATAAGCAATACAAAGCATTTGCATGTGCTAATCTAGAATTAGGAGATGTTACATACCAGATTGTGCAGCCTACGAGAAAAAGCAGAAGAACAATAGAATCAATTAATGTAGATACAATAATTGATTATAAATTAGATGAGTATGGAGAAGTTGCTTATCCAGAAGAGAATGACTATGAGCCAATTGAAATTGGTCGTTCAGTAGAATCAGATACTGTATTTAAAGTTGAAAGATATGTGTATGAGAAAGTAATTTATGATAGTAAAAAAGAAAGTGAACCTACATTTGCGAAAAATATTAAAAGAACAACAAGATATTTTATATATGTTTATATACCAGAAGATGGTAAGCCATCAGGTGGTTGTTTAAATGTTTATATTGGTAGGCGCGAAACAGGAAAACGTAATAAGCAAAGAGAAGGAAAGAGTTCTTATGTTAAATAAGACATTAGTGAATGTTAGAAAGCTGCTTATTAAAAGCAGCTTTTTTTATTTGTAATAGGCTACTAGTTAGTGTTTTTTTTAATAATCTCTTAGAGAAATATACTAAATTATTCTTCTTACATAAGTTTTATTCCAGTTCCAGCAAACAAACTATCTAGCATTTTATTTTCTGTTAATTCGTTTATTGTTCCAGAAACTATTTTATTTTCGTTAATAAACCAAGTATTATTTATTTGATTGAATGCAATACTCAAATCATGGGTTGAAAAAATTATTATCTTGTTTTTTTCGTGAGTGATTTTTTTTAATAATTTAATCACCTCATATTTATTAGGTAAATCTAGAAAAGCAGTTGGTTCATCTAAAATAATTACTGGCGTGTTTTGACCAATAGCTCTTGCTATCATTATTTTTTGACGCTCTCCGTCACTTAGTTCTGAGACAAGTCTATGCTTTATATTATCTGCACCTACTAATTTTAATGCTTCGTTAATTATGTTATTATCGTTTTTAGTTAAACTCCCAAATATATTGGTGTAAACAGACCTTCCTAAACCAACTAAATCGAATGATGTAATATTTTGAATTATTACTCTTGAGGTAGAAACATAACTCACAATTCTTGAAACTTCTGAATTAGAATAATCGTCAAAGCTTTTGTTGTTAAAAGAAATTTTACCTGTTAATTTTGATTGTAGATTAACAATTGTTCTTAACAAAGTGCTTTTTCCTGTTCCATTTCTTCCAATTAATGCAATTAAGTCGCCAGGTTTTGCAAGAAGATTTATATCAGATAAAATAATGTCTACCTTTCTTCCTTTTTTGTAGCCAATACTTAAATTATTTATACTTAATGTATTAATATCCATTATACAGAAATTACTTTTCTATTATTAATCAAGACATAAATTATTATTGGGATACCAAATAAGGCAGTAATAGAGTTAATAGGTAGTTCGCCTTCTATAAATGAAATTCTTGTTATAATATCTGCAATAAGCATAATGATTGCTCCAATAAATATTGAAAAAATTTGTAGTGTAAAACTATTTGATGTTTTAAACAGCATACGAACAATATGAGGAACAGTAACTCCAATAAACCCTATTGGACCACAAAATGCTGCAATACTTCCAGCGAGCAAACTTGTACTCAAAAAAATTAATAATCTGGATTTAAATATATTTATCCCTAAAGTTCGAGCATAATCTTCGCCAAGCATTAAAATATTTAGTGTTTTAGAAAGTATTAATGATATTATTATACCAATAATTATTATAGGTATAAAAATATTGAGTTCTGTTTTTGAGACACTTCCAAGGCTTCCCATTGTCCATATAAAAAATGATTTTAAGCTACTGTCTGGACTTACATATTGTAAAATATTTACGATTGCAGATGTTGCATACCCAAATAAAATTCCTAGAATTAAAATCGTTAATACATCTTTTATTCTAAACGAGATCATTAAAATTAGTGCTAATAATATACCACTACCTAACCAAGCTGCAATTATTATTAACCAACTTCCAAATATAGAAAAGTCTACAAAAGAGAAGAATGTTGATGCTCCAAAAATTACAATTGCAACTCCTAAACTTGCTCCAGAACTTATTCCTAGAATATATGGGCCTGCAAGGGGATTTCTGAAAATAGTCTGCATTTGTACTCCAGAAATTGATAAACCTGCACCAACCAAAATTGCTGTAATTGCTTTTGGAATCCTAAATTCTGATAAAACAATATTTTGAGTTTCGCTAAAATCTAGATAAAAAATACTAGACAAACTAAGGTTTGGAATATTGCCAAAAATATTAAATGCAAAAACTATAGCTGTAAGTAATATAAAACTAATAAAAACTAATATATTTCTAATTTTCACTATATACTATTTTGTTACTTAGTTTCTTGATAAAAAATATTTTTAGAAATATTTACACCATTTTTAAAATAATAAATACCACCCCATGAATGGGTAACCACTCTGTATTCGGTTGCAACATCATTTTTGTTAATTATTATTCTTTTAATCTTTTTGTTCTTAAGATCATGGTTCTCGACTGTTTTTCCTGCAGGATATTTTTTGGCTAAGTCAGATAAATATCTTGTTGCAGCAGCTTTATCTTTAAAGTCAACTTTTTCAAATTCTGCTTTATCATTAGTTTTTGTATTTTCAACAATAGTTGTTCCTGATTGAATTTTTTGAATCTCTAAAATTTTATTTTTTGGATATGATTCTTTAGGTTTTATTGCCAGTGCATCTTGATACTTTGCTTTTGCGCTATTATAATTTTTTTGCGCAAATAAGTTATTAGCATTTGTTATTATTTTGTCATATTTAGCTTGTTTTTCTAAAGATGATTTTTTATAAGCTAATATTTTATCAATTTTAGTAATTTGTTCTTTAGGATATGCTTCGTTGGCTTTTAAAGCAATAGCTTTATTATAATCTAATTTAGCACTAGAATAATTTTTGGTTCCAAATTGCTTATCCGCATTTGCAATTAACGATTTATATTCACTTTCTAGTTCGCCCGCAGCTTTTGCATCAGCAATAAGCTTATTAATTTTAGTAATTTGTTCTTTAGGATATGCTTCGTTGGCTTTTAAAGCAATAGCTTTATTATAAT
>DAOVTE010000068.1 GCA_030627705.1 Bacteroidales bacterium | reverse complement strand
ATGATATTAATAAAAAAGAAGAGTCAGACGATCTTCCATTCTAGAAAAATAATAATTAATTAGCGAAAGAAGATTGAGAACTATTATTTATATAAGATCAATCTTCTTTCTTCTAAAAAAGTTTTAATAAATAAAAGAAAAACAATTATCCGCTTAACAGAACTGACATTAAAAACTGTGAAGAGATGAAGTTGGAACCAGAGCCCATTTTACTTAGCATAATCGTAAACCCTATAGGATTTAGTTTTCTTATTGGATTATTTATTCTCATTATTTTACTTATTATTTCAGCTCTTATTTCAGGTTCTGAGGTTGCTTTCTTTTCGTTGACTCCAACTAGTATTGATACAATAAAGAGGAGTAAAACAAAATCTGGAAAAATTATACTGCAATTATTAAAAAAACCAGAACATTTATTAGCAACAATCCTTATTGCAAATAATTTTGTTAACGTAGGTATTGTTATTCTATCTACTTATGTAACGAACTTAATTTTTGACTTCTCACAAAATCCTAGTCTTGGTTTTACTTTCCAGGTAATAATAATAACATTTATTCTACTATTATTTGGAGAAATATTACCAAAAATATATGCAAAGCAATATTCTATAAAATTTTGCGAATATATGTCGTTGCCAATATTTACTTTAGATAAAATATTTCATCCAATAAGTTTGTTATTGGCAAATACTACAGAAGTTGTAAATAAACGTTTAGCAAAAAAACGAAGCAATATTTCTATAAAAGATTTGTCTGTTGCTTTAGATTTAACATCAGAAGAAGACTCTGGAAATAAAAAAATACTTAAAGGAATAGTAGAGTTTGGGTCTATTCAAGTTAATGAAATAATGAAAGCTAGAGTTGATGTGGTTTCAATTGATATTAAATCTACTTTCAATAAAGTAAAATCAGTAATTATTGACTCCGGGTTTTCTCGTATTCCTATTATGGACGGAGATATTGATAATATTATAGGTGTATTGTATATTAAGGATCTATTACCGTACTTATCTAAAAATGAAGATATTAATTGGCAAACTATAATTAGAGAGCCGTATTTTGTGCCAGAAACTAAAAAAATTGATGGCTTACTAGAAGAGTTTCAAAATCTGAAAATACATATGGCAATAATTGTTGATGAGTATGGAGGAACATCAGGAATAGTTACTCTCGAAGATGTATTAGAGGAAATAATAGGTGATATTAACGATGAATTAGACGATTTAAGAGAAGATTATACTATAATATCGGATAACGAATATTTATTTGAAGCTAAATTTTTATTAAATGATTTTTATAAGCTTTTTGAATTAGAATTTGACTATTTCGATGAAATTAAAGGTGAAGCCGATACATTAGCAGGATTAATTCTAGAGTTTAAAGGAGAATTACCAGAGAAAGGTGACAAACTTTCGTTTGGTAAATTTATGTTTAGAGTAGAATCAGTAGATAATCGTAGAATAAAACAAATATTTCTTACAATAAATGATTAGTAGATCAAAAATATTTCTTGCATTAATTATAATTGCAATAGGTTTTTCTTCTTGCGAAGAAGAATTTGCTCCAAAACCACGAGGTTTTTTTAGAATAGACTTGCCAGAAAAAGAATATGTAGAATTTAATCAAGATTATCCGTATAGCTTCGAGTATCCAAAATATGCTCAAATTATATATAAAGATAAAGATTCGGCTTGGATAAATATTGTTTTTCCGGCAAACAAAGCAACAATATATTTAACATACAAAAAAGTACGAGGTAACCTAGATATGTTATTAGACGAATCACAAAAAATTGTAAATAAGCATATTGTAAAAGCTGATGCAATTAGCGAACAGGTTTTTGTTGATGATTCGGTAAATACTTATGGCATCTTATATTCAATTAAAGGTAATACAGCTTCGTCGGTTAATTTCTTTTTAACAGATAGTACAGATAATTTTATTAGAGGTTCGTTGTATTTTAATGTTGCACCAAATAAAGACTCGCTTGCACCAGTTATTAATTTTATTAAAGACGATATTGCACATTTGATAGAAACGTTTAAGTGGGAAAAAGAAAATGCCTTTAATAGATAATATTACCACAGAACAATACAAAATTGGTGTTTGGAAAATCACAGAAAATGAAAATTTTCTGGTCTCTTCTATTAGCCTTTCAGAGGACGAAAAACAATATTATTCAACTATAAAAAACGAGTCTAGGAAGAAAGAATGGCTTACTGTTAGACTTATTCTAAAAATAATATTGAACGAGAAAACAGAAATTCTTTATTACAAAAATGGAAGGCCATATTTAAAGAAATCTACTTATAATATAAGCATTACACACTCTAAAGAATTTGTTGCCGTAATAATAGGGAAGAGCAAGGTTTTTGGTATTGATATTGAAAAAATATCTGAAAAGCCAAAACGAATATCTCATAAATTTTTATCGTTAAACGAACTAGAGATTTACAAAAAATATAATAACGATGCATACACGTTTTTGTGGTCGGCAAAAGAAAGTATATTTAAATTATTTAGCGATTATCATTTAATATTTGATACACAAATTTTAGTTCCTTTTGTAGATTTTGATAATGAAGGAAATTTTACGGCAAAAGTAATTCTAGATAACAAAGAAATTAAACAAGTAGTTTTTTATAAAAGAATTAATAAGTTTATTTTAACGTGGGTTGTATCTAATACTATCTAATTTGATTTTTTTAATATCTTTAGGTAAGTTTGTGTAGCTTTTAAACATAATGTTTTACAAATAAAGAGCTTATGATAGAAAATAAACTACTGAAATATATTTTAGCAAATACTAACAATAAAAAACAATTAGCAGTACTAATAGATCCTGACAAACAAGACCTAATAAGACTCAAAGAAATTGTAAAAAAAATTGATGATAAGAAAATAGATTTAATTCTTGTTGGAGGAAGTCTAATAACTGATTCTATCTACGATACTATATCAACAATAAAAAAACACACAAATATTCCAGTAATAATCTTTCCAGGGAGCTATTTTCATATTAGTAAAAATGCAGATGCAATTTTGTTATTATCATTAATATCGGGTAGAAATCCTGAGCTTCTAATTGGTAATCATGTAATTTCTGCACACGAACTTAAAAAATCTAAACTAGAGATTATTCCAACAGGATATATGCTTATAGAGAACGGTAGTATTACTTCTGTTGAGTATATTAGTAATACAAAACCAATACCTGCAAATAAACCAGATATTGCTGTATCTACAGCAATGGCAGGCGAAATGCTTGGCTTAAAATTAATATATATGGATGCAGGAAGTGGAGCGAAACACCCAATTAATCCACTTATGATTTCAAAAGTTAAACAAAATATTAACATACCTTTAATTATTGGTGGTGGCATTAATACAAAACAAAAATTAAAAGATGCTTACACAGCTGGTGCCGATTTGGTAGTTATTGGTACAGCATTCGAACAAAATATTAATTTATTAGATGAGTTTATTGAGATTAGAGATAAATAATAACTTATGAAGAATAATATTTATTTAAACAAGGGTATTTTTATACTCTTGCTTACATTTTGTGTTAACAATTATGTTATTTCACAACATATCGATTTTAATCGATACACAAACAAAAGAAATTCTTCATATAGGCGATGGTTATTACGATAATTTAGGAAAAGACTTAGAAAAAATTATTTATAATTATCTAAACAAATAATCATATTTGATTAATAGAAAAGAAAAAATAAAAAAAACTGTCAATAATTCCACTCGCAAATAAACTTATAATAAAATAATGAAATTTATTATGAAATAAGGTATTAAAGAACTTTGATACACACGTATTTTATCCTATCTTTGTGTGTAACAAAAAAAAAGAAGTCTATTGTTATGCATTATTGCATTAGAATGATATTAAATATAAATTAAAAGGTTAAAAGTTAAATATTTACAAAAAATAAATAATTATGAAAAGGAATTTTACAATAATTTTAATGTTTATTATGGTAGGGATTAGCTCGACCGCATTTTCGCAAGTACCAACTAACGGGTTAATTGGCTATTGGCCATTTAATGGAGATGCTCAAGATGAAATTGGAGTAAATCACGGAATAATAAATGGAGCAACAGCTTGTCATGACCGATTCGGAAACACAGATAGAGCATTTAATTTCTCAACAAGTAGCATTTATGTAGATACCTGTGTACTAGGGAATTTAACTGAGGCTTCATTTTCTATATGGCTTATGCCAGATTCATCAACATTAACAAGTATTGCAAGTCCTTTAATTATGGGGTATTGGGGAGTGTATATAAATAGGTTTACATCTGAAGGTAGGTTATTAGCTATATTAGATGGTAGTAGCCTAAATAATAGTTTTTCAGATGAGTCGAATTTTCTCATTACCAATGCTTGGACTCACTTGGTTGCAACAAATGATGGATTTACAACTAAACTATATATTAATGGCGTACTGGACAATTCTTATTCAGAGACTTTTACCTGGATAGACAACTCCCTAGGGTTATATTTAGGAGTTCGTGGAATAGGAAATGGTGCTCCAACTGACTATTACAATGGCAAATTGGATGATTTTAGAATTTACAACCGAGCTCTAACTATTTCTGAAATAGATTCTTTATTTAATGAGAATAATCCTATTTCAAATATTCTAGAGAATGCTCCTATAACTAATCAAATAAATATATTTCCAAATCCATCTGAAAGCCTAGCATTTATTGACCTAGGCGAAAAATACTCTTTGGTAACTATTAGGGTTATTGATATTAATGGGAAAATTATTTTAGCTGAGACATTTCACGATTCAAAAATTTGTAAGTTAAACGTGGAATCGCTAAAATCTGGATCCTATATAGTTTCTATTAATACGAATAGTAGTAAGAATGTAAACAAAGTATTAATTAAACAATAAATCAACAAAAGTTTAAAAAATAACAATTTTCTATTCTCTTTAAGTAATTTTGTATTTTATTATCTGTAACTAACAAGATTAAAATACGTCTTAGGCTTATATGAATAAAATTATTTTATTTGTTTTATTTTTTATCTCGCAATATTCTTATGCCGCTTTTGTAAAAGGTAGTGTAAAAACTAACGATGGCGAAACCTTGCCATCGGCAAGTGTTTATGTAAAAAATACTACCTACGGAACAGCCACAAATATTAAAGGAAATTATTTCTTAGAGCTTAAATCTGGCGAATATACTTTGGTTTATAGTTTTATAGGATATAAATCTGTAGAAAAACAAATAGCTGTTTCAGCTAAATCTAGTTTAATAATTGATGTTGTTTTAGAACCGTTGGCAGCATCACTAAATGAGGTAGAGATATTTGCTAGTACTAAAGATAAAGCAAATTCTATAATAGAAAGTGCTAGAAAAAATAGAAAGATATACTATAATAATTTATCTAATTACTCTTGTAAGACTTATTCTAAAACATCTATAGAAAAAGAAACTTTCGAAAACGATACTATTAAAGATAAATCTAAAAGTGAGGATATTACAGAATACTTTAAAAAAGAAAACATAAATCTTATAGAGAGTGTTTACGAATCTAATGTAGAGAAACCAAACAAAACAAAGACAGTAATACTTGCGCAGCACGATTATGCAGAGCAAAAAGGTAGTGGTGGCAGAAGTATAAACATATCTGCTTCGGTAGATGTTGGCGAAAACGATATTGCTCCAGAGGCATATAAAGCTGATAATCCATATATTATTTATAACGAATCGTCGAATATAGAATTCGATTTTTATAAAAACTTGATGAACTTACCGTTAGTTTGTCAGAAACCAATACAATCGCCTTTGGCAACAACATCTGCATTAAATTATGCGTTTAATTTAGCAGGTTCGTTCTACGAGGGCGATCAGAAAATCTATAAGCTTTCTGTAAAACCAAGATTCAAATCTGATGCACTTTTCTCTGGTTTTATTTTTATTGAGGATAGCACGTGGGCTTTGGTTTCTGTAGATTTAATAATTGATAAATCGGCATTGCTATTTTGTAGTAATTTTAGAATAATTCAGAATTACAGTAAATTAGATAGTAATATTTATGTTCCTATTCGCAGAGAATTCTATTACACTATTAAAGACGGAAAAAGTAATATAATTGGAAATGCAAGGGTAGATCATACAGAATATGAAGTAAACAAAGCTTTCCCTGCTAAGTTTTTTAATAACGAAGTTAAAACATTCTCGGTTGATGCTTTTGATAAAGATTCCACTTTTTGGAGCAACGAAAGAACAATAACCCTAGAAGATAGTGAGCTAGAATATATCCTTAAATCAGATAGCATAAAAGAATACTATTCTAGCGACAAATATTACGCAAAAATTGATTCTGCTTTTAATAGAGTTGATATTTGGACTCCACTAGCTGGATATGGTAGACGAAACAGAATTAAAGGAACAGAGTTTTATATAGCGGGTTTGCCTGCACAAGTTATTCCTTTTGGAGTAGGAGGATACAGACATAAATTACCTGCACGTTTTAAAAAAGATTTAAAGAACGGTATGCTTTTAGAAACAAATGGTTTTGTAGATTATGGCTTTTTAAATCAAGATATAAAGGGCAAATTAGGACTTGGATTAACATATTTCCCTTTAAAATTTGTTCGTACATTTATTACTGTTGGCAACTATTACGACATGATTAACAATTATGCATCTATTGAACAAACTTTTAGTAGAAGTAATTATGTGCGCAAACAAGATATTAGTATTTCGCAACGTATGGAAATAATAAATGGTTTATATGCCGATTTAAGTTTAGAATATTCTAATCAAGATCCAATAAATAATTTACAGCTTACTAGTTGGTCAGAATTCATTTTTAGAGATTTAAATACTCCTATTGAATTTGATCCATACACAAAAACAGAATTAAAACTTGAAATAAAATACAGATTTAACCAAAAGTATTTTATAAAAAAGAATAAGAAAATTATTATTGGTTCAGATTATCCAGAACTTGCTTTTATTTACAGAAAAGGTCTGCCAAATTTATTTAGTAGCGAAGTAAATTTCGATTATATTCAGTTGCGAGCGCACGACGAATTAAAATTAGCAAGATTTGGTTCATCTAGATGGCAAGCAGAAATTGGAACTTTTGTAAATAAAGATAATTTACGAATGCTAGAACATAAATATTTTAGAGGCTCAGATTTATATTTTTTCTCAGATCCTTTACGAAGTTTTCAGTTGCTTGGCCCAACAATGAATACCAGAAACGAATACTTTAGAGCAAATTATATTCACCATTTCGAGGGAAGTATTTTAAATAAAGTGCCATTGTTTAGCAAACTTAAATTATCAATAGCAGGTGGTGCAGGAACATTGTTTATAAACGACGACGATTTTGTGCATTTCGAAATGTTTGCGGGTTTAGAAAAGGTTTTCAGAATAAAGAAACAATTATTTAGAATAGGAGCATACGCCGTTACTGCTGATAATGCTCTAGATAGCAATACTAATCTTACATTTAAAGTAGGAATAGATTTCTTTAATACCTTTACTGGTAAGTGGAGTTATTAAAGTTGAATTATTTGGTAAAGTAATTATTTTTTCTTCTTAAAACTTTCAGAAATATTTATAAGTTTTTTCAATACATCAAAATAAAGTGTAAAATACAATAGCAATATTGTAGACCAAATAACCATTACATTAAACCATATTGTTTCGAATGTTTTGCCAAATATTTTCTTGTATGGAGAGTAAAAGTGTGCACGTCCATAATTAGACTCTGGCATCTTATAAATAGGATCCATAACCTGAACAAACCCGTTATCGGTTTCAAAAATACGTTTAAAACTTTGCTTGTTTGTAACCATATCAGATAAGCTATTATTAAAATTATCTCGTTTTAGTTGAATAATTTCTTCTTCGCTAAATTCTTGAGATAATTCACGGAATCGCTTATCCATATTTCTGCTTGCATTACTGAATCTTTTTACAAAAATCTTCTTGGTTAGATTAAGATACTTATGTGTTTTACCCGAAATCTTTGGTGTAAATCTATTTGTTGTTAAATCATTAATAAATTTAAATTTCTTTACCCCTTTATTTTTCTGAAGTTTAATTATTTCGTTTTTGATTATTAATAAATCTTTTGTTGTAAGTTCCTTTAAGGAATCAATACCTATATTCTTATCAATACTATAAAGCTTTGTTTCTAACTCTGGAATTAAATAATTATATCTAAATTGTGAACTGCTTTTCTCTTGTTCAATTTCGAAAAAATGCTTTGTGTACTTATTAGATTTAGCCTGAACTACAGCCATCGCTTCGTATGCCCATCTAGATGTCATTACATCTCCAACAAAAGGTACAAATTGATGCGATGATATGCTTTTATGTAATTTATCGAACTTCACAATTGTGCCGCTTAATAATAACTGTGGAACTAAAATAAATGGGATTAATATGTAAATAGTAACTACAGAATTTAAACCAGAAGAAATATTTAATCCCAAAATATTTGCAAAAGCAGAGGTCGAGAAAAGTATTATCCAATATTCGAAGGTTAAATCGTTAATTCCCAAAATATAATTTGCAATTAATACAAACGAAAATGTTTGAACAGCTGATAAAAAGAACATTATAAGTACCTTAGAATTAATATAAGAGAATCTACTTAAATTTAAGAAACTTTCTCTCTGTAAAATTCTTCTATCTTTAATAATTTCTTCTGCACTAACTGTCATACCTAAAAATAGCGAAACAATTACTGCCATAAACATATATCCAGGAATGTTTTCGTTATCACTAAAAATGTATTCGTCTAAAGCAATATATTTAGTAAAATATCCCAAAATTGTAGCAAGCACTGGTGCTTCTAAAAAGTTAAGTAATAAATATTGTCGGTTTGTTAGTTTTGAAAGAACATCTCTAGTTAAAAAAATTATGAATTGTTTTAATAATCCAGGAATATGAAATTTACTTGTTGGTAATTCAGTTCTTTGAGGTTTAGGGATTTCTTTGTCAATTTTTTCTTGGTAAGTTTTATACCACTCTTTTGGTGAATATTTTCTTTCGTGTGTAAGTTTACCGTATTCATCTACAACTCTTGTCTCTACTATAGAAAGAACTGTTTCTGGATTAACATTTCCACAACTTAAACATTCACTTACGTCTGCATTAATATGGCTTGTTTCTTTTTTAAAGTATGTAATTGCATCAATCGGATTACCATAATAAATTGTGTGTCCACCCCTATCCATTATCATTAACTTATCAAAAAGCTTGTAAATATCAGATGAAGGCTGATGTATATTTACAATAATTAATTTACCTTTAAGTGCTTGTTCTTTAAGCAAATCCATTACCATTTCGGAGTCCATAGAAGATAAACCAGAAGTAGGTTCGTCTACAAATAGTATTAATGGTTCTCTAATTAATTCAAGTGCAATATTTAGTCTTTTTCGTTGTCCTCCACTTATAAATTTATTTAATGGACCGCCAACTTTAAGGTCTTTTATTTCGTAAAGATTTAGGTCTTTAAGTACTTTATTTGTTGCTTTGATTAGTTCCTTATTATTATACTCGTTAAAGCAAAGTTTTGCGTTATAATATAAGTTTTGGAAAACTGTAAGCTCTTCTATGAGTAAGTCGTCTTGAGGGATGAATCCAATTACGCCTTCAACTTTTTCTGGTTCTGTATATAAGTTGAAACCGTTTATTAGAATTTTTCCTTTTTGTGGTTCAAGTGTTCCGTTTAAAACATTTAATAATGTGGATTTTCCTGCACCACTGCCGCCCATTACTCCAACTAAATGACCAGATTCTTCGTGTAAATTAAATCGTTGAATACCGTTTTCGCTGTTTTTAAATTTAAAATCAACATTAATGATATCAAAATTAACTTTCGAGTTTATTTCGTCTTTTAAAAATGTTCCTACAACATCACTATAATATACGGGACTAATTTTAGGATTTCTTATTGATGAACCTTTATCAAAAATGTATATCTTTTTAGGGTTAATAACATGCCCGTTTAGGTATAAGGTTTCTGAGCCAGCATATCTGAAAGCATACATATTGGTGCTTTTAATATTTATGACAATTAGTTGCCCCTCTATGTGCTCATTGCATATATGTTTCAGCAAATCAGAATTAAAATCTTTATTATTGTCTATTATTAAAACATTTTCTTTATTAGGAAAATCGTCTACATTGTCAATTACTAGGGATTTACAATCGTTATATTCCTCTTCACTAATATTAAATGTCTCTGCAACCGTTTTAACAAATTCTAATTCTAATTCTGTAGCATCATTATCGAAATTAATAAATTCTAAAAGTTCTATAAGGGCTAAGATTTTTTGTTCTTGACGCAATTCTTCATTAATTTGCTCGCAAATCATTAAAACTTTAACAGAATTAGATGATACCCTTTTTTTTCCTTTCTTACTATGGTGTTTTGCATAGAACTCGTCAAATAGTTCAAGATATTTGTCTATTAATTTCTGGCTTAATTGCATTTTTAAGTATGATTCTACTACAGAACGTGCAGAACTGCCTTCTTCGTCAGAATTTGCAATAATTGCAAAAAGTCTCATTAGTGCTTTTAAAATCGATTCACTCATTTTAGTATAGATTTAAATACAATTTATAAAATTAATATTTTTTTTATCATAACAATATTTTTCAAAATAATATAATTTCTTGATGTATTTTAACAATACTTTAAATATATTGCATACGATACATTTAAAAATTTATTATTAAATTTGTAGGCATACTTTTAAAGCAATAATTATGAATTATATATTATTCGATAATAATAAAATATGGAAACAGCTATTGCCGTTAACATATACAAGACCTATATCTGAAATTAGAGTTGGAATATCAACAATTAATGAAAAATGGAATCTAGTTACTGATTCTAAATTGTCATATAAAACACAAAACTACCTTTCAGAGAAGCACAAAACTATTGTAGAAAATGAGAATGTAATTATTAATTCGTCAATAATTCCTAATAACGAAATAGTAAGTAAAATAGAACGGTTAGAAATAAATCAAGCAATTGTTTTTGAAGATATTATTATTGCAGTTTTTTTAAACAAGGAAGACACAAAAAAATATTTCGAGAATCAATTTAACGAGTTTGAGAAAATAGAATTAGAAAAAGAACCTATTCAGATAAATAATACTTGGGATATTTTTAGTTTAAATGATAAAATATTACGCAATGATTTTAGTAGTATTACAAAAGGCAGAATATCGCAAAAATTAAGTTCTACAGTAAATGTAATAGGAAAAGAAAATGTATTTTTGGAAGAGGGAGCATCACTAGAGTTTGTAACTTTAAATGCAAAATCGGGTCCAATATATATAGGTAAAGATGCCGAAATAATGGAAAACTCTACAGTTAGAGGTCCTTTTGCTTTATGCGAACATTCAACTCTAAAAATGTCGGCAAAGGTATATGGAGCTAGCACAATTGGCCCACACTCTAAAGTAGGTGGAGAGCTTAATAATGTTGTAATTTTTGGTTATTCTAATAAAGCACACGATGGATTTCTAGGGAATGCAGTAATTGGTGAGTGGTGTAACTTAGGAGCAGACACAAATAATTCTAATCTAAAGAATAATTATGCCGAAGTTAAACTTTGGGATTATCAATCGGAAAGGTTTGCGAAAACAGGACTTCAATTTTGTGGATTAATTATGGGAGATCATTCAAAATGCGGAATAAATACTATGTTTAATACAGGAACAATAATTGGAGTAAATGCAAATATCTTTGGATCAGGTTTTCCTAGAAATTTTATTCCATCATTTTCGTGGGGAGGTAGTGGAGGTTTTATTACTTACACAAAACCGAAAGCATTCGAGGTAGCTGAAAAAGTTTTTGAGAGAAGAAATAAAGATTTTAATCAAATAGAAAAAGGTATATTAGAGCACATATTTGATATTACAGAGAAATACAGGGCTAGATAATAATTAGTCTTTTAGTATTCGAAAACTACAATAATAAATGCTGCAAATAGACAATACAATAATTAGTTTAGATTTAATAGAAAAAAAATTTATTTGTAATTTATCTAAATGCCATGGGTCGTGCTGTATTGAAGGAGATTCTGGAGCACCATTGGAGCTAAAAGAAAAACAACAATTAATAAAGTATTACCCAATAATAAAGCAGTACATGAATGCTGCCGGAATTGATGCTGTAAACAAACAAGGATTATTCTATACCGATTCTGAAGGCGATGATGTTACTGCGCTTATAAATAATAAAGAATGTGCATATTTAATTTACGAAGGTAAAACAGCAATTTGCGCAATAGAAAAAGCATATTTAGATAAACAGATAGACTTTAGAAAACCAATATCGTGTTTTTTGTATCCTGTGCGAATAAAACAATATTCTTCGTTTATAGCCGTTAATTACGATGTTTGGGACATTTGCGAACCAGCAAGAATTTTTGGAAGAAAAGAAGGGGTGCCAGTTTATAAATTTCTTAAAGAGCCATTAATTCAGAAGTTTGGAGAAGAATGGTACGAGCAATTAACTTTTGCTGCCGAAAACATAAAAAAGTAGAATAATGATAAAATTTATCTGTAAAAATATTGTATGTTTTCATTCTATAATGAAATATACAGGTGTGATTTTATTATTTATTGCTGTATTAATAAGTTCGAATGCAAAGTCTCAATCTAACAAAAGCTTTCGCGACGAGTTTAAGCAACAAACATTTTTCGGAATACGAACAAGCATAATTATTCCTGATAATTTAATTCTAAAAAAACAGATTGCAAAAGTATCAGACAATACAAAATACATATTAGAAACCAGACCAAGTTATATTTTTGGAATGGGAATAAAACACGATTTTACAAAACACTATTCGTTTAATACAGGAATTAATTTTGTGCGACGAACATATATTGCTAGCT
>DAOVTE010000203.1 GCA_030627705.1 Bacteroidales bacterium | reverse complement strand
TGTATGATGCGGAGATTACATCCATATCTCCATATCCATCTATCTCTACTGAATATATATCTACGGGGCTTAACACATTTTGAGTAATCTCTATTTTAGAGCCAAATTGTCCAAAAACAAAATTTATACTTAGGCTTAAGGTTAAAATGAGTAATTTTTTCATGATATTTACTTTTTAGATTAACAATTCTGTAATTAGACGAAACATTGTTAATAAGAGTTGCCTGATTATTATTATAAGTTATTATATGTTCATTTTACATCACATTTACGAAGGTGGGGATGCAGATTCTTACTTTTGTATTTTCTTGGTTCCCCATTGAAAGTGAATAGGCAGTTATTTTGTCTTATTTGTAAATTTTGACTGTAGTGGAGAAATTTGTTATTTTAGAAACCACACGAAAAGATTCGTGCGGTAGCAGATGTATTTTTTTATTTTAATAAAAAGTTTAAAAGTTGCAGGTTACAAGTTATAGGTTAATAATACCTTTATAACCTTTAACTTGCAACTTTCAACTAAATTTACTCCACAATATTCATTTCGTCGATAAGGTTTTTTGCTCCTGCAAATTTATCGATAATAAAAAGTGCATATCTAATATCTAGTGTAATATTTCTACATTGGTCTGGGTCGTACATAATATCGCTCATTGTGCCTTCCCAATTTCTATCGAAGTTTAAGCCAATAAGTTCGCCATTTGCATTTAGCACAGGACTACCAGAATTACCGCCAGTTGTATGATTTGATGCAGTAAAACAAACGTGCATTTTGCCATTTTCGGCATATCTACCATAATCTTTTGCATTGTACAATTCTTTTAGTTTTTCAGGAACTCTATAATCGTAAATTTCAGGATCGTCTTTCTCAATTATTCCATCTAGAGTTGTGTAATAATCGTATTTAACGCCATCTTTTGGAAAATAATCGTCTACTTGTCCGAAAGCAACACGTAATGTAAAATTCGCATCAGGATAGAAAATTTTGTCTTTTTGAAACTCCATTAAAGCTTTCATATATTTACGATTTAATAGACTTAATTTATCGTTAAGTTCGATAATCTTATCGTTTAATTCTTTTAGATAAACATCTTTAATATCGTTATAAATAATAAAGGCTGGGTCTTTTAGTGCTTTTTTGTACGAAAATTTATCTAAGAAAGTATTAAACTTTTCTTTGTTGGCTAAAACAGATTTTGAGAATAAAAACTCTGCATATTTGTTAAAATCCCCTTTATACTTTTTATCAACAACAGAAAAGAATTTTGGATGATATTTTGCATCAATATTCTTTTTGTAAAGAGGCATTAATGTAGAAAATGTCTTTTTGTCTATTGGCATATAAAAATCTTTATAAAACCCATCTGATGATTTTCTCAATCGCTCAATTGCTTTTGCTTGTTGTTCTTTGGATATATTATCGTAATTTGCTAAAGCATTAAAATTTCTAGTGAACATTACAATTTCGGTTGCAAAAGCTGCTTCGAAAACGTAATCTTGCGCAAGTTTATATTCAGATAATTCAGAATAAATATCTTTATATTGATTTAGCAAAGTTCCATATTCTTTGGTTCTGTTTACATCAGTATTTACCCAAGTTGTAAATTCGCTTTCTAAGTTTTGTTTTTTCTCAATTGCGTTTAATTTCATTAAGCCTCTATTCTCTCCTATCCATTTTTTCCAGGCGTTTGCAACTCGCGCATATTTAGTTGAATACTGTATTCTAACTTTTGTGCTTTTATCCATTTCTGCTCTCATTATTGCTAATCTTTTATCTCTAAGATTAATTTTATGAGGATTTTCTACGCCAGAAATCATTTTTACTGCATAAGAAGTTAAATATTCCATGGTTGTTCCTGGATACCCAAAAACGAAGGTAAAATCTCCTTTTTTAACGCCTTTTAACGAAATATCTAACGAACGTTTTGGTTTATATGGAACATTATCTTTAGAGAATTTTGCAGGATTATTATCTTTGTCGGCATAAATTCTAAACATAGAGAAGTCGCCTGTATGACGCGGCCACATCCAATTATCTGTATCGCCACCAAATTTACCAATTGCCGATGGTGGTGCACCAACTAATCTTACATCTGTATATTCCTGATACACAAACATATAGTATTCGTTACCATAGAAAAATGGTTTAGTAACAATTTTGTATTTTCCTTCTTCGCTATTTTCTTTCTCTAGTTTTGCAAAAGCAGTTTTTATTTTGTCTTTTCTTTCACGCTCGGTAAGATTGTCGCTTATTTCATCTAAAACATATTTTGTTACATCCTCCATTCTGATTAAGAAAGTAGCAGAAAGTCCTTGGTTTACAAGCTCTTCAGATTTATTGTATGCCCAAAACCCATCGGTTAAATAATCGTGGTCTACAGACGAATGTGACTGTATCTGACTGTATCCACAATGGTGATTTGTGATTAGCAACCCTTCATCTGAAATTATCTCTCCTGTACAACCTCGTCCGAAAATAACGATTGCATCTTTTAAACTAGATTTGTTTACGCTATAAATGTCTTCGGCAGTAAGTTTAAACCCTTTTTTCTGCATATCTTCTATATTATATTTCTTTAGAAGCATTGGAATCCACATTCCTTCGTCGGCCTTAGATACTATACTAGATAGTAGAACTGCTATTAGTATTATTGATATTTTTTTCATTGTTTTTTATTTAAAAGTCCTCTCAAAAGTAGAGTGAATTTGGTTTGTGATTTATTATTGTTTAATTGTCATTAATAATTTATATTACACATTATAAATTATATTAATAACTTTCTATTTCGTGTCCGACTAGTCGGATATACAGTAAAAGTATCATTATTATACTGGTTTCCCACTTTAGAGAGAATTTGGTTTGTGATATCTTATTTTTTTTACTTTTAACCTGCAACTTTAAACTTTCAACTCAATAAAGTTTTTCTTGATAAATTATATGGATTATTTCGTTTATATGCTGAGCTTAAATGTCTTTTTACAACTTTGTGTTCTAATTCTTGTTTTGTTAATGTATTGTTTAAATATCCTTTTAAAAGGTGATCTACTTCAGAATAGTTTTTTGCTTCTAATTGCTCTAAATCGCTAGAGGTTATTCCTAAACCATCGGTTGGTGTGGCATCAATGCAAGCTTGTAGACTTTGTTTTTGTTTCTCGACTGTAAGTTTTTTGTTTACTATATATTTAGATAGATTATAAACTTCTGTTTTCCATAGGTTTTGAATCATTCCGTAATCTCCAATATCGCCGTGTAGTGTCCAGAATCCTAATAAAAGTTCGGTATAATTATCGGTAGAAAGTACAATTCCCTTGTGTTTTTGTGCTAGGTTATACAAATAAACCATTCTTAATCTGGCTTTTATATTTCCTGTTCGTACTTTAAATTCTGCAGAATTAGTATCATTGGATTGGGTTTCCTCCTCAATGTCAACAAAAGTCTGATGATAAAGATTTGTTAAATCTACCTCTTTAAAATCTGAACAAAACGAATTGCCAATATTTTTTGCTCTGTCTTCTTCGGGCTTTGTGTTAGTTTCTATGGAGATGCTTCTTCCAATTAATGGAACAGATAATTTATCGCAAATAGGTTGTGCTAAAGCAGAACAAATTGCAGAATCTATACCGCCAGACTCCCCTATTATTAACGATTTTAACGAATATTTTGTGATATAAGTTTCTAGCTCAAATCTAATATTACCTACAATTTTCTTGTAATCTAAACTTTCCATTAAATTATTTTAAAAATAATGTGCCCAAAACAGGAGTCGAACCTGCACGTTCATACGAACATATGGCCCTCAACCATACTTGTCTACCAATTCCAACACTTGGGCGATAAAGTTGCAAATTTATAAAAATAAATTTATGTGATGTAATGATTGTCAAGTTTAAATATTAATATGAGTTTAAAAAGAATTAAGGTTTAAGGTTATCGATATTAATTCTCATAAATTCGCCAACAAAATTGCTTAGATAATTTGGTTTTCTTCCTATAGTAGCTGTAACTACAATTGCTCCACCTAGAGCTCCTACAGCATAATTAGCTGCATTTTTATATTGACTAGGATTGCCTACATAGAAATATTGATTATTTTTTAAACTGTCATTTATAAGATTATTTTCTAATTCGAAAACGCTATGTCGTTTATATCTTGTTGCGTTGTCTAATTCTGATAATCTGTAAACGTAATATTCATTCTTATTTAATACTATTTTAGTATCATCAACCTTAATTGTATTTTCTTTAGGTTCAAAGCTATTATTGGTTCTTAAAAAGTAAACTTCTTCTTTCTCGTAAGTTTTTAATACTTCTTTATAATAATTATCTGTAGCATCGTATAGTTTAACATTGACACTATAATTACCACTAGAT
>DAOVTE010000036.1 GCA_030627705.1 Bacteroidales bacterium | reverse complement strand
CTATAAGACCAAGTAGGTCTTTTTCACGTAATGTAGGTAAATACAGTAATAGATTGAGACCAAAAGTAACTAAAAATCAAAGAGATGCAATATGATCTTACCTTAACTTAATGACATTGACCTCGACCCAGGTATCAAATAGGAATTTTTTTTCAACATAAGCGTCGGAGAATTAAACTCATTGTGCTATCGCCCTGCGATTAAACAAAAGAGGTTATGGTGTTTTTTTTCGGAAAATAACAACAATAAATAATTATTCTCGTATATTGTAATATTAAACATAAAATATTTGTACTATGATAAACAATAATCAAACATTAGGATTAATATTTAAGGAAGAAAAAGTTGCTAGCCTTGATTTTAATATTATTGATAAAACACTAGTTCTAGAAGCTGTTAATCCATATCCTGGTTATTACAGAGACGATAATAAATCTAAAGAGAAAATATCTGTATACATGGTTTCAAAGAACTCTTTAGATATTGAGATAGTTGCCAGACTCGCAAATAAAATTAAGCCAGACTTAGATTTTGATTTTACTGCTTCGTACTCTACAGTTTGTATTAAGAATTCAACTTTCAACACAATTAGGTTTTTTGAAATCGACGATTATTCAAAAGTCATTAAAATACAGAAAGCGCTTATAAAAAATAATTTTGAATTTGAAAAATTCCAAAAAATTAATGGCGAAGCTCTTATTAGAGTCAGCAAATTCTTAAAAATTGAGGTAGCGGAAGACGTGCTATTTATAGATGGCGACACCAAAGATTTTTTATATTTTGAAATATCTAAAGAACTAAACTGGAATAAATTTAGAGATTTAACTATAGGAATAAGAAACTCCTGGAAACTAGCAAACTTTGATGCTGCATTAGGTTCTGTATTCTTAGATGGCCAAATTCACGAAATAATAAGGATATATTCGAAAAATGCCAATCTGAATGACTTTAGGGAAATTAGAAAACGTTTCTTAGAAAAAATATAAATACAAGCTAAAAATCTTTTGTTAGAAATAAGGTTATTGATACTTTCTAACAAAAGATTTTAATATAGCAATTAACTATTATCCTTTATATTTTAACCATTTCCAAAGCTCTTTATAAGATACTTTCTTGCCATACATTAATATTCCTACTCTATATATTTTTGCTGCAAACATTGTTGATGCAATAAATGTAATTACAAGTAACGACATTGAAAGAGCTACTTCCCAATATGGTACACCAAAAGGTATTCTAATCATCATTACTATTGGCGATGTAAAAGGAATTATTGAGCCCCAAAATGCAATTTGGCCATCTGGATTACTAATAATACTTTGAGCCATTACCAGTGCTAATATTAAGGGGACAGTTATTGGCATCATAAATTGTTGGGTATCGGCTTCGCTATCTACAGCAGACCCTATTGCAGCAAATAATGATCCGTACAACAAATATCCTGCTATGAAATAGAAGAAGAAAGATAAAATTATTACTGTCCAGCCATAAGATTTTACTATAGAAAATAAATCTTTTATTTTTTCTACTTGCACGTCTTTACCTACATTGTCTAGGTTTTCAGCCCCAGATTCTAATATACTTGTTGGTTGATTTTGTTGTAATATGTTTGCTTCGGGGAAGAACACCGCCTGCGAAACACTTACAATTGCAAAAGTTAGAATTATCCATAATACAAATTGTGTTAGTCCTACAAGTGCAATTCCTATGATTTTTCCCATCATTAAATGAAAAGGCTTAACCGACGAAATAATAACTTCAACAATTCTACTTGTTTTTTCTTCAATTACTCCACGCATAACTTGCGAACCATACATAAAAATAAAAAAATATATTAATATGCCAAGCATCATACCAATAACCATTGTTATTTCGGTTGATGTTTTTTCTTCTTTTCCGTCTTCGGTCCATTTTATTGTATCTAATCTGAGATTAATTATAACTGATTTTAAAGTTTCAACATCAATGTTTTTTTTAATCAGCTTAATTTTCTCTAAATTATCCTCTATTGTATTAATAATATGGAGCTTTACATCCATATCTGGCTGTTTATTAGAATATATTTGAATTCTTTCTGAACTTGTAATATTTTTAGGGATAAACAATAAAGCGTGATATTCCGACTCTGAAAATGTCTTTTGAAATTTCGTTATCGAAGTCTCATTTATATATTCGAACTTAATAAATTTAGTATTTGGTATAGAATTCTTAAATATTGTAGAATTATCGATTACAGCAATAATTTTTTGGTTTTTATTATCATATTTCGCTAAAATACTGGGAACAATCATAATAGAAGCCATAAGAATAGGTCCTACAATTGTCATAATAATAAATGATTTTTTCTTAACTCGTGTAAGATATTCTCGTTTTAATATCAGTAATATTTTATTCATCTTTACTAAGGTTTTCGGCATTTGTATCTTCTACTACTTTAATAAATATCTCGTTCATCTTTGGTAGTTCTTCGTTAAAATTAAGAATTGCACCAAATTGCATAAAGTGCGAAATTAAATTATTTGTGCTTAAACTTGTGTCTAATAGTTTTACTTTAAGTCTCTCTGTTTGCTCGTTCTTAAGGTGATCTATTATTTTATATTGGTGACCAATTGAAGCTTCTAAGATATTAAACCCTTTAGAAAATTCCATATTGAAAGAGTTTGTACTAAACTTTGCTTTTATATCTTGAATATTGCCAGATAATATTTTTTTAGAGGCATTTATTAGAGCAATATCGTCGCAAAGCTCTTCTACAGATTCCATATTATGTGTAGAAAAAATTATTGTTGCTCCGTTATCTTTTAGTTTTAAAATTTCTTGTTTAAGTAAATTAGTATTTATTGGATCGAACCCCGAGAAAGGCTCATCAAAGATTAAAAGCTCGGGTTCGTGCAAAACAGTTACAATAAATTGTATCTTTTGCTGCATTCCTTTTGATAATTCTTCTACTTTTTTGTTCCACCAAGAAAGAATGTCAAATTTTTCGAACCAGTATTTTAATTTCTTTGTTGCATCAATTTTCGATAAACCTTTCAGTCTAGCTAAATACACAGCTTGTTCGCCAACTTCCATTTTTTTATAAAGGCCGCGTTCTTCTGGCAGATAACCAATTTTGCTTATATGCTCAGGTTTCAGCTTTTTACCATTAAAAAATAATTCTCCTTTATCAGGTGCTGTAATTTGGTTTATTATTCTTATTAGTGATGTCTTTCCCGCTCCATTTGGTCCTAATAGGCCAAATACAGAGCCTTGTTTTACCGATATGCTAACATCTTGCAAGGCATTATGTGCCGCATATGATTTGTAAATATTTTCGGCTCTAAAAATCTCCATACATATATTAATTATTTCTTAGGCTTTAAAGATATATGGTTTTTTTAGAATGCTATGTATGAAAATGGTTAATTATTAAAATTACACATTTATTAACAGAAAATAATACCTAGCTCTAAGCAAGTATTATTTTCTGTTTACTTTTTTATATAATTTCGCTTTTTTTTACCTAAACCCAACTAATTAATAATAATCTTATTTATGGAAGTATTTTCAGAGTTTCCAATACAAATAAAGTACATGCCTTTAGGTAAATCAGAAATATCTATAGTAGTTTGTGTATTTATTATTGAAACCCGCTTCACAAGATTACCATAAACATCTATTAACGAACATTTTACACCTTGATTAGCCAAAACAGCCTCTATTTCAATTGTAAGAATATTACTCGCTGGATTAGGAGAAATAATTATCCCATTTTCAAATAAATTATCATCTAAATTTACTATCACAACATTAATTGTGTCGATATATGTAGAGGTATCACACGTTATGCTTACAGTTTCTAATTTAACAATGTAATTCCCGCTTGCTGTGTAATTATTACTTGGATTTTCTAGTGTAGAGACATTTCCATCGCCAAAATCCCAATAATATTCTTCAGATTCTATAGAGGTGTTAGCAAATTGCACATTCCCATTATTAATAGTATAGCTAAAATTTGAAGTAGGAATTACATCTGTACTTTTCCACATAAATAAACTATCGAAAACAGTATAGTGCGCAATATTTTGCAAAAATTCTGCAGTATCTGGTTCTAAACCTGCATGATAAGGTATTCCTATTGGAGATTTTTCAAAAATCATTGCATAAAAAACACATGCAGATAAATAACTACCGTTTAAGCTAGGATGACTATTGTCGCTAGAATACAAATTTAATGTTGGACTAGAAACAATAGAATGTTTCCAAGCCATGCCCACGGGAGCAACGCTTGCATGGTTTGTTTGTCCCATTTCTAAGTAACTTTCTCTTAATCGTTGTTGCATTCCCAAATAAGTGCAGATTGGAGGGTAAGCAGCACAATTACTTTGATCGCCATATTTTCGTCCCCAGGTCATAAAAAATAACGGTTCTGTACAAATATTATTAGCCTTAGTAGAATCTACTAAAATTTTAGCATACGGATAAACATCTACTGCAACTTGTGATGGTGGAAAAGCAGGTTCTTGACTCTGCGATTGTAGAACTACAAAATCCCAATCAGTTTGAGAAATTTTACTTAAAGTTGTTGCATCTGTTGTGTGTGAATTAAAATTATATCCACCCGGAGTACTAGAATCGTAAATAAGTGTATCACTATTTGTAGAAGCTAAATTATATACAATATTTGGCAAATCATTTACATAAGTATAAGAATTCCCAATAAATAAAACTTTTTTAGTTTCTTGTGATTTTACTATTAACGACATTGCCACAAAAGCAATAATTAATATATTTTTTAACATAATATTAAGTTGTAATAAAAATTAATTATTTACTATTATTTCTTTTGTAATAATATTGCCATCTATTGTAAATACACACAAATATACTCCACTGTTAATATTTGTAGTATTAAATATTAGGTCGTAAGAGCCTTTTTTTGACTTAGGATTGTTTGCAATATTCATTATTTTTTTTCCATGAATATCAAATAAATCAATATTTACGGCCGAATTATTTGGTAATTCATATTTAATTGAGCCAAATTCTTTAACAGGATTCGGATATATTAATATTGAAATTTCACTAATACTTGCAGCATTATATCTAATAGCTGTTGAAAAGTCTACTGGAGGTAGAGATATAAAATCTATCCAAGCACAATCGTTTCCGCTAGAAACCATATTATCTTTTGAATAAACCCATTTTAAAGTATGATTCCCTGTTAAAATAGGATATACTACTCTTGTGTAATTTGCATCAGAGCCATCCCATTTTCCTTTAGAATCAGTATCTATAAAAAATTCTAAAAAATCCCACCAATTTCCAGATGAACTGCCATCTTCGCAAGATACTTTTTTAAAGAATGATATAGAATCGTTTGATAAAACATCTAATGTTATTGATAGTTCTGAAGTTTGATCGTGCAATATATAACCAGATTTAGAAGCATAATTGCCTTCATATTGTTCACCATTAGAAACAATTGTCCACGGACTTGTGCTTAAATTTGTCCAACCTATGTTTGTAAATGTATTTGTCTCCCAATCTTCAATAGCTCTACCAACAACAAAATTAAATAAACTTGTTGTGGTATAAGCTCCAGAACTAACAGTATAAGTAAAACTTACCATAGAACCCAAAGGAGTTGTAGGAGATACTGTAAAACTAAATATTCCATTAGTTGGATTATTTGTTGTAAGTGTTCCAAAATTATGATTTGCACTAATCATAGTTATATTACTTGAATTTGTTGTAAGAACTCCTGATGTATTATTTGCTTCACAATGCCCATCATTTAATGTTTCTATTAACATATAAATTGTTTCTGACGGATCTAAACTTCCATTCGAATTACCTCCTGCATCATTTATTATTAAAGACCCTACCTCTAAATTTGGGGCATTAACAGTAATATTAAAATTAGATGTCCAATTATTACTATTTGCATCATTTATATCTAAAGAAAAACTTGCTGAATGTTGATCTGGAATATTATTAGCAATATCAAAGGCATAAGCGTTATTAACTGTTGAATTTAAATTACTGTTTATGTCTCCATAACTTGCAGTTGCATCTGTAATTGTGATAAAAGAATCTATTGTAGATAAACTTGCTAATACCGTTGTTGCCATTAAGGTACCTTGATTTGATAAGGTTGCTGTTAATGTAATAGATTCATTATAATCTGCAATATTATTATTGTTTCCGGTTGAGTCAATAATTATATAATTCGATAAAGTAACATAAGGACCATTACTAGCAATAATAGTAACAGTATCTTGATATGTTACTTTATTAAATGCTGTAATTGTAACCAACATTGTGTCTGTCTGATTAAATGCTGTAAAGTTAATATTTACAGTACCACTAGTAATAATACCCGTTCCAAGTATTTCTACAATTCCGTTTGTTTCCTTTGTTAACGAAACAAGAGCATCATCTTCATTACAATTAACAGTGAAAGTTCCTACACCTATAGGAAGTGCAAGATTGTGAGATACGGTCATAGCAGTGGGATCCATAGTTCTAACCATTAAAGTTGGATCTCCAAAAATTGTCCAAGTATCCATCATATTCCAATCGGCAGATTCATCGTTCATTTGTAAACATCCGTTAATTGCAATACCACCAAAATTACGTTTTATATTATTTAAGTACGATTCTGTTAATATATCAACCATTTCGTCTTGAGCAATCATTGGTGGGTTCCACGATTGGTTTATGGTAGAGCCAAAAACACCAATTGCTCCAGTAGGTTCCTCTCCATATTTTGCACGCATCCATGCTTCGGCAAAACAAGTTTGACTAACAAAGTTTCCCGACACACACGAAACTGTAAATATAAATGGTAATTTATTAACATTAGTAAGGTTGTTAATATTAGTAATATTAAATCCAGAACTAACCCAAGAAGTAGAACTACCATGCCCTGTGTAAAGCATATACCCAGTTCCTGTATTTACATCAGCAGAAACATTACTTGCGGTTGGATTTCCTGCTAAGTCTAACCCACCTTGCGAACCATCGAACATTTCGGAATTAGATGAGTAAGTAAATGCTGTTAAATCTGTTCCCATATTTCTAAGGTGTTCGTAATCCATTTCGTTATCGTCGCCAGGACCTTGGCTAGAACCAATCAAACTATAATGATTTAACCATGTTGCACCATTTGCTAATGTTTTTTCGTAAAATACCGATCTTTTTACTTGTGTTGCTACATCTGCAACAGATTGAGAAGAGAATCTTCCAATAATTACTTCTGGATAATGGTCTGATCCTGATAAGTATCCATAAAGGTTATCTGCTCCACCACCAGAAACAGTATTTGTTGTAATTTGTGCTGCATCACCTACAAGTAAAACATTTGCCAAACCATTTGTTGTATAATAAGTTGAAATATAATTTTCAATTGCTGTTGTAGTATTACCTATTGTTGCTACATCAACAATAACTGCATTTATTCCCTTTTCTAATTTCCAATTTACAAATGGTTGCATTGATGCAAGATAATTTGCGTGCGATATAATTAAAAAGTTACCATTTTCTGATAGGGTTGTATACTTTGTATTAAATGTAGAATAATTAATAAAATGATTTTTATAGATTTGGTTAAATTCGCTAGTGATATTATTATTTTTTGTGCTAGACCTATCAAAAATATTTATTGCAGACTTGCTCTCAGATGGAGTAATTTTTACAATAATCTCTGTATATATTCTTAATTTTTTACTGACAGGATTATATTGTATAGGATAAAATTTTACAACTTGTCCTCTGAAATTTCTAAAAATATAAGGCTTTTTTAAATCTGCTAATTTACCAGGGAAAAAAGCGTTTTGATTATATGAATCTCCATATTCATAATTAATACTAGATGGATTAACTGTTCGTAAAAGATTACCTTTTGATGGAGCGATATTAATATTATCAATCTCAATATAGTTAGAGTTATCTATATCTATTTGCATTTTAGCATTATCTGGAATAATTATAGACTGACTTATTGAATAAATATCAGGATTATTCTTGCTTAATAAAGAGCTTCCTTTATCAATTTGAACTGTAAACTCGTCGCCATTTTGAGTTATTACTCTATTTAGCTTATAAGCATTTATGTTTAGCTTTAATGTAGTTTCTGTATTAGTCGATGATATAAGCTTGAAACTAGTCTTAGAATTTGAACTTGTGATTTGAGTCCAGTTTGATGCAAATACAAAAGTAGATAGTAAAACAATGGATGTTAATAATAATATCTTTTTCATGAAAATATTTTTAAATTTGAGTCAAATGTACATAATTAATACTAAAATTTAAATCTTTTTATATATGTTCTAGTATTTTGAATAATTGCCATAATCACAGTATGATAAAAATCATCTTTTTCATTTTTTTCAACCTATATATTTACTTTTCTAAAAAATTAAATATCTATATATGAAAAACATTAAGACATTATCATTTACAATTGCGTTATTACTTACATTTACATTGACCTCTTTTTCTGCAAACATTCCCGCTTTTTATAGTGCAGGTAAACATACTGGCACAATAAAATCTGTAAAAGAATTAGTTAAAACCAAACTAAAAGAAAATAACTTTCAAGTTTTAGGAGGATATTATCCTAAAGGAAGCACAAGCAATTATGTACTAGCTTTTACAAACAAAACCATGAAAGCTATAGGTTTTTCAGTAAAAGAATACGGAATATTTGGTAGTGTATTAAGAGTCTCTTTTAAGAAAGTTGGCGATAAAGTTGAAGTTAGTTTTGTGAATCCTGAGTACTTTTTTAGAGGATATTATATGAGTAGTTTTAATACATACAAAACTAAGTTGCTTGTAGTTTCAAACAGTATAAAAGCTGTTTTTAAAAGTTTAGGAAATGAACTAAAGCCTTTTGGTGGAAGTTTATCAGAATCTGAATTAAAGAAATATCATTATATGATAGGAATGCCGTATTTTAATGAGGTAGTTTTATTAAAAGAATTTACATCTTTCGAAGAAGGAGTAGCGATGATAAAGAAGAATTTAACATCCAAAAAAGGTAATACACGTAAAGTTTATCAATTAGTTTATACAAAATCTAAAAAAGCTGTGTTTGGCGTAGGATTATTAGACAAAACTAAGGGAGAACCAAAATTTTTACCAATAATTGGCGAAAGACAAATTGCTGCTTTACCATACGAAATTGTATTAATTGGTAATAAAGCATATATGCTACCGGGCAGATTTAGATTTGCATTTTATTACCCAGAATTAACAATGGCTACATTTACAAAAATAATGAGCACCCCTGGTGATGTAGAGGATATGCTTAAAGGTTTAACGCAATAATACTAGTTTAAGTAATAATTAAGTTTAAGCCATTCAATCTTGTGTTGGATGGTTTTTTTATGTAAAAAACTACGAAATATCTATTTGTCTAGAAAAGCCTTCTTCTAAAGAAACAAAAGTCTCTGTATTTGTAATTTCAGGTATTGTTTGAATTTCCTCAACAATTAGTTTTTTCAAATTCTCATTATTTTTTGTGTATGCCTTAATTAATATTGAGTATTTTCCCGAGATATGATGCGCTTCTACAATTTCTGGAATTTCATTAATTCTTTCCAAAACCTCGTCGTGACTCCTGTTGGTTAAGTTCACCTGAATTCCAATAAAAGCACAGGTATTAAAACCAAGTGCATAAGGATTAATATTAAATTGCGAACCATTAATAATTCCCGCATCAATAATTTTTTGTAATCGCTGATGTATTGCAGCACCAGAAACCTTACACTCGCGGGCAATTTCTAAAAACGGGGTACGCGCATCTTTTAACAAAATATTTAATATTTTTTTATCTAAACTATCAATATGAAACTTTTCTTTCATTTTTTAATTACTTTTTTTACAAATATGCATAATACAACAAGTTTTACTTACAAATTTAAATTATTTTATCAATAATACTTTCTAATTTTAAAAATACTTATTAGAATAGTAATAAATCATTAACTTTGAGTTCAACTTAAAACATAATATTATGAAATTTGATCCAGCTACAAGCTTATACGACTCAATGGAGTTAGGTGCTTATAATGGTGTAAATCCAACAATTAATGATTCAGCAACTTTTGCATTCGAGTCTGGCGAAGCAATGGTAAATTGCTTTAACGGCGAAGGCAACGGAGCATTCTTATACAGCAGACATTGGAATCCTTCTGGTTTTCAATTATCAAAAGCACTAGCTGCAATGGAAGGCACTGAAGCAGCTTGGGTAACTGGTTCTGGAATGGGTGCAATTACAGTTGCAATCTTACAAGTTTGTAATGCTGGTGATCATTTAATTTCTAGTGTAACCACTTATGGTGGGACTTATGCATTTATGAAAAACTGGCTTCCAAAATATGGTATAGAAGTTACATTTGTAGATATTACAGACCTAAATGCAGTAAAAAATGCAATTAAGCCAAATACAAAAATGATATATACCGAAACTGTAACTAATCCTATGTTGCAAGTTTCTGATATTAAGGAACTTTCTAAAATATCTAAAAGTATAAATGCAAAATTAGTTGTTGATAATACTTTTACTCCTATGATTTTTTCGCCTGTAAATCTTGGTGCAGATATAGTTGTTTATAGTATGACAAAATTCGTAAATGGTAAAAACGACACAACAGCTGGAGCAATATGTTCAAGTGCTGATTTTATTAACGAAATGATAGATTTAAACGATGGTACAGCTATGCTTTTAGGTCCTGTATTAGATTCTATGAGAGCTGCAAATATTCAAAAAAATCTATATACACTTCATTTAAGAATGAAACAGCATAGTAAAAACGCAATGTTTTTAGCTAATAAGTTTGTAGAGCTAGGTCTAAAAGCAAATTATCCAGGGTTAGAATCGCACAAACAGCACAAATTATTTAAGCAAACAATGAACAAAGACTATGGCTTTGGAGGTATGATTTCTATAGATTTAATAACCGAAGAAAATGCTAGTAAATTTATGACTTTAATGCAAAATCGTGGTGTAGGTTACTTAGCTGTAAGTTTAGGGTATTTTAAAACGCTGTTTAGTAATTCTGGCAAAAGCACTTCATCTGAAGTTCCAGAAGAAACACAAAAAGAAATGGGAATGTCTGACGGTTTAGTTAGATATTCTGTGGGTTTAGACAACGATATAGAGAACACTTATTCTGTTATAAAAGGTTGTTTATTAGAGCTTGGACTTATAAAATAGAATTTGTTTTACTTATATTTAATCTCGCTAATTTCTTTTTTTGTAAATTAGCGAGAAATTAATTTTATAATTATGGCAAAAGTAGAATGGAAGCCAGGAAATATGGTTTATCCTATTCCTGCAGTAATGGTTAGTTGCGGAAGCAATATTGATGAGCACAATATAATTACCATATCGTGGACAGGCACAATTAATTCTGATCCTGCAATGTGCTACATATCTGTACGAAAAGAGCGACACTCGCACGAAATAATAAAACGCACAAAAGAATTTGTAATTAATCTTACAACAAAAAATTTAGCTTTTGCTACTGATTGGTGTGGTGTAAAATCTGGTAAAGATTTTAATAAATTTAAAGAAATGAAACTTACCCCAGAAAAAGCACTAAAAGTTTCTGCACCATTAATTAAAGAATCTCCAATAAATATAGAATGTAAAGTAACCCAAATAATAGAACTTGGTAGCCACGATATGTTTTTAGCAAAAATTGTGGCAGTAAATGCCGAAGAACGATTTTTAGACAAAAACACTGGCGCTTTCGATTTACGACAAACAGAGCCAATTGCATATTTACACGGTAATTATTATGGTTTAGGCGAAAAAATTGGCAAGTTTGGCTATTCTGTAAGAAAAAAAAGAGGCGGTAAGTAACCTCTTCTGTATTTTATTATTATATATAAAACTTGATATAAATAACAACTTGAAATAGAATTCTCTTTAGCGCCAACTTAACATATTGAAAAAAGAATTAAAAAAGACAGATGTTAAAAAAAGTTAGTAGTATAATAATAAGTTTTTTTCTGTTTGCTCATGTTTTTGCATCAGATATACCGTGCTACGACATTGGGAAATCAAACTTTAAGTTGAAAGATTTTACAATTGGATTAATTATCGATTCAACGCAAGTAATGGATATTAATCAAATTGCTGAAACAAAAGACGTTCAATTAACAAACTCTCTGCTCTATATCACATCAATGGATAATAATTATTGGCTGATGTTTAATATTCGCAACTCTACTTCAGAAACTATCAAGCGAATAGTTGGTTTTAATGAAGCTATTATGGAAACTGCTGATTTATATTATAAAACAGACACAGGGTGGCATCATGAGCAGAATGGGTTGTCTCAAGCAATTGATAAACGCCAAATTAAGAATGGTTGCCCTGTGTTTTATATATCGCTAAAAGCAGGGGAAACAAAAACAGTTTATCTAAAAATAAATACAAAATTAATATTTAGTTTTAGTGTTATAGTTGAAGATATTTCTGAATATTTTCAAAAAGAGCAGACGAGAGTAATTGGTCATTGGATTTATTTTGGAGCAGCACTTGCCATTTTAATATATAATATATTTTTGCTATTTAGTCTTAGGGATAAAGTGTATTTATATTATGTGATATATGCAGCCTGTATTATTATCTATACTTTTAATTCTAGTGGCTTCTCACTATATATCAATTCAAATTTAAATATTTACTATACCTTATTTTCTTCATTAGCGTTTATGGGCTGGGCTGTTCCTATGTTTACAAGAGAATTGTTAAAAACTAAAGAACTAAGCAAATGGATTGACAAAGTTTTAATTATTATTTCTGTAGCTCATTTAGCATTAGCATTGCTTATAATAATTAATATTTATTCTTATCGTTGGATATCTATTATTGGTATGCCATCTATACTTTTTCTTTTTTTTGTAGGTGTATTTAGCATAATAAAAAAAATACCTGTCGCAAATTTATATGTCTTTGGTATGGGTGCATATCTTATTGGTCTATTTATGATTGCTGGAGTAACACTTAACATATTGCCATTTAATAATTTTACTAGATATGGTTTTATGGTTGGCTCTATAATTGAATTGATAGTATTTTCATTAGCTATTGCTCGTAGAATAAAAATATTACAAGAAGAAAAAATTATTTTTCAAGATAAACTTCTTGCTAGCGAAATTTCTATGAAAAACGAACTAAAAATTAAAGTTCAAGAGCGCACACAAGAACTTGTGGATATTGGTAAAGAGTTGATAGATAAAAATGACGAATTATCTCTACAAGTCAATGAAAAAAATAATGCATTGGGTACTCTTAAGAAAACTGAAATGAATTTAAGAGAAAGCAATGTAACAAAAAATAAACTTTTCTCAATAATTTCACACGATTTAAGAAGCCCTTTTAATTCAATACTTGGTTTTGCTAACTTATTATTAAAAAATCACAAACAATATGATGAAGTAAAAATAGAGGAATATTTAAAAGTTGTTGATAATAGTGCAAAACAAACATATAAATTATTAGATAACTTACTTAATTGGGCAAGAACGCAAACAGATGGATTTGTTTTTAATCCTAAAAAACAATCTCTTGAGAAAATACTCATAGAATTAATAAAATTGGAAAAGAATAACGCTGAAATAAAAAATATTGAATTGTCATATAATTTATCAGAAGATATTAATATTTACGCTGATTATAATATGATGGAAATAATATTGAGAAACCTAATCTCTAACGCTCTAAAATTCACACATATAAACGGAGAAGTAACAATAGATGCAAAGCAAGATACAGATAATGTAATTATTTCCGTATCCGATACAGGTGTAGGAATAAAACAAGAAGTATTGCAAGAAATATTTGAAATAAGCCAAAAAAAATCAACAGTAGGTACCGAAGATGAAAAGGGAACGGGTTTAGGACTAGTATTATGTAAGGAATTTGTAGAAAAACACGATGGTAAAATTTGGGTAGAAAGTGAAATTGGAAAAGGCAGTAAATTTATTTTTTCAATACCTAGGTTAATAAGCTAAGTATTGTATTAATCTCGCATCAATATAACTTTACTTTTTATCACCCATCCCTAACTAATAACGTATAAAATCAGAAGGCAGTTAAAGAACTATCGCTTCGATGTTAATAGAATAGAATAATCGATTAAATAGGGTATAAAGTAAGAGCAGGTGCTAATCGAGCAAGTAGCTGACAGAGAAAAACCCCGACAATGCACCTCTCACACCGATATTGCTATCGTAACAATACACGGTTCTTGTACACGGCAGTTCATTAGATTATGATAGACTATAAACCAAGAAAAAGAATATTTTTTTGTTATTAACCAAAAGTTTTTATAAGTTTGAAATATAAAATGTTAATAGAAAGTTGTATTTGCAGCTTGAACTCAGCAAGCAGAATATAAGACAACTTATTAAAAATATAGAATAAATGATTTTAAAATAAACCTAAAATTTGTATTATGAACAAATATTTAATCTTAGTTGTTGCTTTGTTATTAGTAATTAACACTAATGCACAAACCTTAATAGCAACAACTAACTCTCCAAACGCAACCGCAAATCATAATCAAAGAAAAATTGTTAGAAATTTAGACGATGATGTTTTTATTGTTTTTGTTGATACAATTAATGGAGAAAATATAATTAAAGGAGTTATATTTGATAGGGCAACAGCCCAATGGAGCAACCCAACATTTATTACTTACGGAAATAATCCTACATTATCAGTAAATCATATTTACACGTCTACAATCAATTTAGTTTATGAAACAAACGACTCCATTTCAAAAATTAAACATATGTCTTCAAATAATTTTATTAATTGGTTTTCTAATCACATTATTAGCGACACAACTTTACCCTGCAAACATCCTATTTCAGATATAGATGCTAATGGATTCTTAAATGTTTTCTGGATTCAAGAAAATAACAGCTTAAATGAGTCTGTAGTTTACGCAAATATTTACAACGAGAGCATTCTTAGCAGACAAGTAATAACTACTAAAACCGAAATTAAAGATATTGCAATAGCAAATCATTTACAATATTTTACAAACGACTTATTCTTTGCAATCCAGTTTAATCAAGATTCTTTGGTGTTTCTTAAAACTACTGATAATATGTTAACCTACGATTCAGTATACAAAACTATTGGTTCTGAACCAGGTATGACTTACAACTCTACTTACTCTTCTGGTTCTGAAAGTATACTAAGAATGCAATATCTAAATATAAATTCAAGATTAATTGAAATAGCATTATATCCTCCATATAATACCTTTAATTCTTATCAATTATCTACAGACTCTGTTTATAATATCTGTGTTGATAATATAGCTCCAGCTATTGGTTACAGTTATCTTTTTATGCATAACGGAAATTTATATCACGGCTTTTCGTATGCAGTAGGCTTTTCAAACACGATAATACTCGATACAATTTCTGGTAATATTACTAATCCTTCTATTGCATATAAACGGTTTAATTTTGAATTTGTAGATTTTATATGGATGGAAGACAACGGCAACGGTTATAATATCTATCACAAACGAGACGAGAAACATATTTGGCTTGGTATTACCGATAACGAAGAAGAAAAAGGATTTTCAATAGAAGGTTATCCTAATCCATTTACCAAAAAAATAAATATATCTGTAAAAGTAAAAACCCCAAATGATTCTCCAATAATTAAAATATATAATTCAAAATCTCAGTTAATAAAAATATTAAAGCCAGAAAGTTCGTTAGATGGTAATTACTCGTATATATGGCACGCAATAGACGAAAATAATAATAAAATTAGTGAAGGAATTTACGTTATTATGTGTACAGTAGGAAATAAAGAAACTGCAAGGAAAATAGTTTTATATTAAAAGCATTCTCGTAATTATTATATCTATTTTTCCTTTAAATTTATTAAATAAATGAAAAATAATTTCCATTTGTAAACAACAAACTTTTTATACTTTTATAAAATGATAACTAAAGCAATAGTTCTTTTAACATCTTTCCTATTAACAAGTATTGTTTCTTTTAAAAAGATTTTTATTGGGCAATTTGAATTTGCAGTTAAAACTTATTTTAGATATGATAAAAATTAAATAACCAACCACAAACGACTCTTATTTCTTTTGTCCATTCTACGTACCCTACTTCTCAGCCACATAAATGGTAGCAATACCAAAGCTAACACGTTTTTCGGTAATAATTTTAAAGTTTACTTTTTTAAGTATTTTAATAAAGTCTTCGCCATCGGGGAAGTTTTTAACTGAATCTGGCAAATAGGTGTATGCAGAATCGTCTTTAGTAACCATCATCACAAAGTCTTTCTTAATAAAGAACTGTTACAAAACAACTTTGTTATTTAATATTATTTATTAACTTTGACATTAAAATAATGAAAAACGAGAATGACTATACTATAATTATTGCTTGGATACTTGTTATTTTAGGAGGTGCGTCAATGTTAATTTATATCGCTTTACTTTTCTACAATGGCATAGCCTCTGTAAATGGTGTGATAGATTTGCAAGGTTTTGGATCTTTTGGAGATTATGTTGGAGGTGTCGTTGGATCAATTTGGTCACTTGCTGCAATTTTATTCATCTACCGAACTTATGTTCTTCAAAAAAATGAACTTAATATTTTACGTGAATATAATAAGTTTGAGAAATTTCAAACAACTTTCTTCTCGCTTATTAGTTTAATTGAAACTGCTAAAAAGAATTTTACATTTAATAGTCACAGTAATGAGAAAGCATTTGCAACATTTCGCAATTGGTTGACTGAGACTTTAAAAAGG
>DAOVTE010000035.1 GCA_030627705.1 Bacteroidales bacterium | reverse complement strand
TTGTAACTTGTATTGCAATTATTAGTTTCTATTATATAGTTTAATGAATCTAAAAAAAAATTGAAGTATTTAAAGAATGCTAAAATGCTTAAGTTTATTAATATGCTTAAAATAAGTAAATATTTACTGTGCTTTTGTTTCTTAGTTTTATAAATAATTAATCCTAAACTGTAATCAGAAATAGAGCTAATAAAAATTAAACTTAAAAAACGCCAATCCCACCACCCATAAAAAAAATAACTAGATAATAAAATAAAAATATTTCTGAAATTAACATCTAATTTATTGTTTATTATCCAATACAATATAAAGAATATAGAAAAAAAAATAACAAATGTAATAGAGTTAAAAAACATTTCTAATATTTTAATAATTTACCTTCTGCACATTGTTTTAGAATTTTAATATTTGTTGGGTTCCCAGAATAATATATATTCCCAGATTGACATAGTTCTGCAATTATTGTATGAGTTGTATATATATAACATGCACCTATATTTCTGCTACTTATTTCGCAGTAATTGCTTTTTAATTTATTTGCAAAAATATAACCTATTCCATGAAAATAATAATATGAATTTTTTGCAATTCCATTAAATGTGAAGTCACCAGAACCAGCATGAACTTTAAAAGTAAATTTATTACAAATTATATTCAAATTAATAGTCGAAATATCACTAACGTTATCAATAAACAGTGCATCAGTTCTAATCGTGTCAGTACAAAAAATATCGTTCTGTCCATTTATTGTTATTAAATTAATATTTATAAAGCTTAACTCAATCTCCATAGGGATATCATAAGAACGTATCCATCGACATTTATTTTTATTACCTACAATAAGAGCGTTGTTCTCAACATCTGTGGTAATAAATGGAACTAAGTTTTCTCCAGACTTAATAGTAATTTTGTTAACGGTATCTTGCTTAAGAGTAAATTTAAAGTTTCCATTAATTTCTAGACTATTAAAACTATCTAAATCTCTAATCTCAGAAATTATATCTCCATTACCTTTAATACATGAATTATTAGATGGTTTTTTGCATGAAAAGAAAATACCAATTGTTAATAAAATAATAAATATTTTGCTCGCTTTATTCATATTAATAATTGGTTACTAAATTAATAATTTTTCGTTTTTATTATTGTTCGTATTTTATTTTAGCAAAAATATAAAATTAAATATAAAATTAAATAATAAGTACTACTTTACGATTTATAAAAAAAAACTAGTGGCAAAGAAAAAAAAGAAAAATAATAAGATTGTAAAGGTTCTGCTTTTGATTATCGTAATGCTTCTAGCAGTGGGTGGTTATACGTTTTATAACTATTATACTAGAATATATCAACCAAATGTAATTTTAGATTCACAATCTAAATATTATTACTTAAAAGCCGAATATAATTTCGATGATGTAATAAATTCACTTTACGAGGGCGGATTTATTCAAAATCGTTCATCTTTCGAGTGGGTTGCCGAAAAAAAGAATCTTAAAAATAAGATTTATCACGGAAAATATTTAATTAATAATAAACTTAGCAATAATCAGCTTGTAAACCTTTTGCGTTCTGGCGAACAAGAGTTTGTGAAAATTGTTTTTAATAATGTGCGAACAAAAGAACAATTAGCAAGTAAAGTTTCACGAAATATAGAAGCAGATTCGTTGCAAATTATAGATTTATTAAATAATAAAAAATTTATTTCTAAGTATGGGTTTAACTCACAAACAGTAATAAGCATGTTCTTGCCAGATACCTACGAATTTTCTTGGAGTACTTCTGCCGAAGATTTCTTCGTTAGAATGGCAAAAGAGTATAAAAGTTTTTGGACAGATAAGCGTAAACAAAAAGCATCAAATCTTAATATGTCTCAATCTCAAGTTTCTACATTAGCCTCAATTGTTGAGCAAGAATCTAGAAAAAACGACGAAAAGCCCATAGTAGCAGGAGTTTATATCAATAGACTAAAAAAAGGAATGCGTTTACAAGCAGATCCTACTGTAATTTTTGCTGTTGGCGATTTCTCTATCAAGAGATTGCTTACAAAACATTTGAAATATGATTCGCCATATAATACATATAGATATAAAGGTTTACCACCAGGACCAATTTGTATTCCTGCAATATCATCAATAGATGCAGTATTAGATTATAAAAAACATAAATATATTTTCTTTTGTGCAAAAGAAGATTTCTCAGGTTATCATAATTTTGCAGTAACCCTTTCTGAGCATAACAGAAATGCAAGAAAATATCAAAACAGATTAAATAAATTAAAAGTTTATAAATAATTTACTTATTTCATTTAAAAATATTTTAAACTAAAAGAAAATGACAAAAATAAAATTCGGAACAGATGGTTGGAGGGCAATTATTGCAAAAGAATTTACTGTAGATAATGTTGCTAGAGTTTCTTACGCAACAGCAAAATGGTTAAACTCAAATTATAAAAACCCAAAAGTTATTATAGGTTACGATTTTAGATTTGCAGGTAAATTATTTGCAGAAACCTCGGCATTGGTATTTGCCAATTATGGCATAGAAGTAATTTTGTCTGACAGACCAGTTGCAACACCAACAGTTTCATTAGTAATAACGAAACTAAAAGCGAGTCTAGGTGTGGTAATAACTGCCAGTCATAATCCTCCAGATTATAATGGTTACAAATTAAAAGGCGAGCACGGCGGACCATTATTAGAAAAAGGAATTAAAGAAGTAGAATCTCAGATTCCTGAGTCAAACGATATTCAAATGCAAAGTTTAGATTTGAATAAATTTATAGAGCAGGGGAAAGTTAAAATAGTAAATATCGAAGATATATACGTAAAACATGTCTTCGATAATTTTGACATTGAAAAACTCAAGAAATCTAAGTTTAATTTTGCTTTTGATGCTATGTATGGTGCTGGCCAGGATGTAATGAAACGTATCTTACCAGATATTGATATGCTACACTGCGAGAATAATCCTACGTTTAAAGGGATTGCTCCAGAGCCATTACACAGAAACCTACAAGAATTTTCTAAATACATTAAAGATTCAAATAAAATTTCTTGCGGACTTGCTGTAGATGGCGATGCCGATAGAATTGCAATGTACGATAGCAATGGTAATTATATAGATTCGCATCATATAATATTAATATTAATACACTATTTAGCAAAATATAAAAAGCTAAAAGGAAAAGTTGTAACTGGATTTTCGTCAACTGTAAAGGTTGAAAAACTTGCAAGTCATTATAATATAGAGGTGCAAAGAGTGCATATTGGGTTTAAAGATATTTGTTCTGTAATGCTTAAAGAAAATGTGTTAGTTGGAGGCGAAGAATCAGGAGGAATAGCTGTTTCTACACATATTCCAGAACGAGATGGTATTTGGATGGGTTTGCTTATATGGCAGTTTATGGACGAAACAGGAATGACAATAGAGGAAATTATAGATGAAATTTATCAAATAACTGGCTCATTTGCATTCGAACGATCAGATCTTAAAATTGGAGAGGAATTAAAACAACAGATTATCAAGAAATGTAAAAATGACGAGTATCAAAGCTTTGGAGAATACAAAGTAGATTATATTGATAACTTTGATGGATACAAATATTTTTTTAACGAAAACGAATGGGTAATGATTCGCCCTTCTGGAACAGAACCTGTACTTAGAACTTATGCAGAATCTTCAACCACAGAAAAAGCAAAAGATATATTAGATGCTTGCAAAAGAACAATAATTGTATAGATAAAAGCAACCGTATTGTAATAGTTACGTCATATAAATAACATTAGTGAACTTATCCAATAAAGATAATATAGAAAAGCTAATAAAAGCTTGTGCTAAAGGGGACAGAAAGGGTCAGAAGATTCTCTACGAAGCTTATTATAGCAAGATGCTATCTGTTTGTGTGAGATATTCTAGTGATATTAATGAAGCGCAAGATTTGTTGCACGATGGGTTTATCAAAGTTTTTGAAAGTATAAAAGGCTTTAAAAGCAAAGGTTCTTTAGAAGGTTGGATTAGAAGAATTATAGTAAATAATGCTATTGATTACGTTAGATCAAGAAAAATATTTTATGTAGAAAACAACGATTATATTTTTAATGCTACAGAAGATAAAATTAATGAATTGCACGATAAGGAGATTTCAGATATTAAAGCACAAATTTTAATTGATATGCTTCAAAAACTATCACCTGCATATAGAACAGTGTTTAATCTTTATATAATTGAGGACTATTCTCATAAAGAAATAGCAGAAGCATTAAATATTAATATAGGAACTTCAAAATCAAACCTTGCAAAGGCAAAGATGAAACTAAGAGAATTTTATTTTGAGTATATAAAAAATAAAGATATTGAGTAATAATAATAACATAGAAAATCTGTTTAAAGATAAATTTTCGAATTTCGATTTAAAAGCACAGCCAAAAGGTTGGGATAAAATTGAAAATACGCTAAATAAAAACAGAAGTAATTTTTACAAAAAAATTACCACAGCTTCTATTGCCACATCAATAATAGTTGTTGCGTTACTATACCTAGTAAATAAAAATGAGATAAAATCTGATATTGTAAAAGACGAAATAAGCCAACAAGATAAAGTAGAGCTTTTAGACTCTAACGAAAATAATAAAAATAACAAGTTAATAATTAAAGAAAATACAAGTAGTTTAAAGGAAATAATTAAAGAAATTAAAGAGCCAAATACTATTAATCAATTGGTAATAAATACCCCAGACACACTTGCGAAAAATGAAAAACTAGATAGCAAAGTAGAAAAACAAGACGAAATAAAAGAACTTATTTTACCATCTGCGAGTTTCAATATTCAAACTACAAAGGGATGTTTGCCACTAATTATAGATTTTGTTCCAGAAGAAATTTCAGACACAATTATTTATACTTGGAATTTTGGAGATGGAATAAGTTCAAACGAAAAAAAACCAACACATAAATACAAAAATGCTGGTAAGTATACGGTTTCTTTATCTGTAAAATACTACAAAACCAATAATGTAATTCGCGAAGTAAAAAAATCTGTAGTAACAGTATATTCAAAACCAAAATCTGAATTTATTGTTAGTCAGAAACTAGCAGTTTTTACTTTCTCTAGTACAAGCAACAAAGGCGAAACTTGTAAATGGCTTGGTTTAGGAAACAATACACCTACAACTAATAAAGTAAATTACAGATTTAGTAAATATGGAAATCATAACATAACATTAATTACAACTAGTAAATTTGGCTGTAAAGATACCGTTACAAAAACAGTAAATAATATAGAGCAAAGCACCTTTGATATATATATGCCAAATGCATTTACCCCTGATGGTGATGGTGTAAATGATATTTTTGGAATAAATAAAACTGTTGAGGTAAATACATTTAGTATGCAGATATTTGATTTACAGGGTAAAATATTATTTGCAAGTTCCGATCCACTAGACGGATGGAATGGAAAAGATAAATGGGGAAAACCTATGGCCAATGGTAAATATATCTGGAAAATTGTATTAACAGACAAAACAAATACAATTATTAAAAAATCTGGATACTTAAGTTTGATTAAGTAGATATTATTTCATATCCTTATTAAAATAAACTATTTTCTTTGATAAAATACATAATTCGTAGTTTAAATTTATATGCGTTTCCAAAGGTGTATCAAAAATAATTGTTCGGGGGCTGCCTTATCTTTATTAACCAACCATATCTGCAACCGTTTTATGTAAGATACGTATTTACTTGCAAATTAAAGAAATGTAATCAAATAATTATTATTTCGATAGTCAAAATATTAATGCGTTTTTGAGATTTAACTATTTAGATAGTATTTATACCTTTTACTAAGAAAAATAATAAAAAACTGCATATCATTTTGTTTATAGCTTCTAAAAAATTAATTTTGGAGAAAATAACTTAAAAATATCCAATAATGAATATTCACGAATATCAGGCAAAAAATATTTTAAAAAGCTATGGTGTAGCAATACAAGAAGGAAAAGTTGCAAAAAGTCCTAAAGGTGCAGTTGAAGAAGCTAAGCTATTAACCAAAGAAACAGGAACCGAATGGTTTGTTGTAAAAGCTCAGATTCACGCTGGTGGTAGAGGAAAAGGGACCGTAAAAGAGACAGGTTCTCACGGTGTAGTTCTTGCAAAAGGGATAGATAAAATTGAAGAAATTGTAAAAGGTATTGTTGGTGGAACATTAGTTACAAAACAAACTGGTGAAGATGGAAAGAAAGTAAATAAGGTTTTAATTGCACAAGATGTATATTATCCTGGCGATTGCGAACCCGAAGAATATTACATGGGTGTTTTATTAAATAGAGAAACAGGACGAAATGTTATTATGTATTCAACTGAAGGAGGTATGGATATCGAAACTGTTGCCGAAGAAACTCCACATTTAATTCATAAAGAAGAAATAGATCCTAAAGTTGGAATTCAACCTTTTCAAGCAAGAAAAATTGCATTTAATTTAGGTCTAGAAGGAAAAGCATTTAAAGAAATGACGAAATTTGTTACTGCTCTTTATAATGCGTATGAAGGTACAGATTCTTCAATGTTCGAAATTAATCCTGTACTAAAAACATCAGATAGTAGAATTATTGCTGTAGATGCAAAAGTAAATATTGATGATAATGCACTATATCGTCACCCAGATTTTAAAGAACTTAGAGATTTATCAGAAGAAAATTCTGACGAAATAGAAGCAGGAAAACATGACCTTAACTTTATTAAACTAGACGGTAACGTTGGTTGTATGGTTAATGGTGCTGGTTTAGCAATGGCTACAATGGATATTATTAAACTTTCTGGTGGCGATCCTGCAAACTTCTTAGATGTAGGAGGTGCTGCAAATGCTGTAACTGTTGAAGCTGGATTTAGAATTATTTTACGCGATCCTAATGTAAAAGCTATTTTACTTAATATTTTTGGAGGAATTGTTCGTTGCGATAGAGTTGCAGCTGGTGTTGTTGAAGCATATAAATCTATTGGTGAAATAAATATTCCTGTAATTGTTCGTTTACAAGGTACAAATGCTGTAGAAGGAAAAGAATTAATAGATAATTCAGGACTAAAAGTTCATTCAGCAATTACTTTACAAGAAGCCGCAGATTTAGTAGAAAAAGTAATGAAATAAACTTGTTTATTCTTATAAGATAATACGAGAGTAATAGATTTATTTTATTAATAAAGTATTTAAAAAAAAGGTTGCTATAATCAAGCAACCTTTTTTTGTTGTGTTTGAACAAGATTTTTAATAAATTTGTACCCTAATAATTATGTATTGCTTTATATAAATAATAGGAAATCAGGAATTAAAGGGGGATTATTATGGCAATTTTTGGAATATTTTCAAAAGAAAAAAAACAAAGTTTAGATAAAGGGTTATCCAAAACTAAAGAAAGTGTATTTAAAAAACTTTCGCGTGTAGTTGCAGGAAAATCAAAAGTAGACGACGAAGTATTAGATAACTTAGAAGAAATCTTAATATCATCTGATGTGGGTGTTGATACAACATTAAAAATTATCGAAAGAATAGAAAGTAGAGTTTCTAACGATAAGTATATGGGAGTAAACGAACTTAATGTTATATTAAAAGAGGAAATCGCAAGTTTACTCGAAGATAGTAATAATGAAGATAACGTTGATATTTCTTATAAATCTAAAAACGGACCGTATGTAATAATGGTAGTAGGTGTTAATGGAGTAGGAAAAACTACTACCATAGGAAAACTTGCATATCAATTTAAGAATATGGGAAAGAGTGTAGTACTTGGTGCTGCAGATACTTTTAGAGCTGCTGCTGTAGACCAACTAGTAATCTGGTCTGAGAGAGTAGGTGTAAAAATAGTTAAACAAGATATGGGCTCAGATCCAGCATCTGTTGCCTTTGATGCTCTTTCTTCTGCAAAATCTACAAATGCAGATATTGTAATAATAGATACAGCTGGCAGGTTACATAACAAGGTTAATTTAATGAGTGAGCTTACTAAGATTAAGCGAGTAATGCAGAAAGTTATTCCTGATGCACCTCACGAAATTCTATTAGTTTTAGATGGATCAACAGGACAAAATGCATTCGAGCAAGCAAAACAATTTACTAAAGCTACTGAAGTTACCGCTTTGGCACTCACAAAATTAGATGGAACAGCAAAAGGTGGTGTAGTAATAGGTATTTCAGATCAATTTAAAATTCCAGTAAAATATATAGGAATTGGAGAGAAAATGGAAGATCTGCAAATTTTTAATAGAAAGGAATTTGTAGACTCGCTTTTTAATTAGATTATTAAGTTCTAATAAATTCTACAACCATTTCTTCTTATTGAAGATGTAGAGAGTAACAACGGCAGAAAGTAACATTAGCGTTATTGCTACAAAATAGCCGTATTTTATGGTTAATTCTGGCATAAACTCGAAGTTCATACCATAAATTCCTGCAATTAGTGTTGGTGGCATAAACAGAACTGTTGCTACCGTAAATATTTTTATTATTTTATTTTGTTCAATATTAATAAGCCCCATAAAAGTATCTTGTAGGTACTCTAAACGTTCAAAACTAAACGAATTATGATCTAAAAGAGAGGCAATATCCTTTATCATTATCCTAATAACTTCATAATTAGCTTTCGGAAAGAATTCTGATTTTAATATTGCAGACATTACCCTTTGTTTATCAATAATATTCTCTCGCAAAAGCATAGTTGTCTCTTGATGATTAGTAATTTCTAAGAAAATATCTTCTTTTGGCTCTCGTTCTTTGGTAATTATTTTACTTATACTGTTAATGTCTCTAGACAAACGTTCTAAGAAATCTGCATCTAAATCAATTCTAGTTTCAAATAGCGAAAGAAAAATATCAAAACCGCTACTATGCACTTTCGACGAAACAATTATTTTTCGTTTTGTATCAGAAAATGCTTTTAGATCTACATTTCTATACGATACTAATATGCGATTTTTTATGATAAAAGAAACAGGTTCGTTTTTGTAAATACCATTATCGCTTAGTAGAAAATTCGAGTTTGCAAAAACTTCGTCTTCTGTTTCAAAGTATCTAGAACTACTTTCAATTTCTTCAGACTCTTGTCTTGTTTGTAATTTAATATCAAGATATTGCTCTACTTTTTCTTTTTCTTCTTCGGATGCTTTATACAAATCTATCCACAGAATTTTTTCGTAAGAAAGCTCGTTAATTAAGCCTTCTCCGTTTACTAATCGTTGGTCTTTTATGTAGCTTGTATAAATCATAAAATAAATTTTCTTTGCAAAAGTAATTATTTATATTGACAATAAATTATTATAAAAACCATTTCTAAATTAATACAAAAAATATAATTAAAACAATTCATTAAAAAGAACTACTTCTACCCAAAGGTGCGACTTATCAAATAGGAATTGTTTTTTAATTGACGCAAGCGTCGGGGAATTAAACCCATTGGGCTATCGCCCTGCGATTAAAATAAAAATCTAAAGAAATACATTCTTGTTTTTAAATAATGAGCGCAAAAAAAATAGGGTTATTAATATTTATTTAATACTTAATTTTCTCAGAATAATTATCCCAAAGCTTAAAAGCCTCTAGGGCTTCGTTATTTAGAACCTGTTGAGTAATTAAGCTTCTTTTCGAGTAATGTAATTTTATTTCGTTGTATATATGTGCATCGTCAAAGCCAATGTCTTTAGCATTATTTTTTGTGTTCCCAAAGTATAATTTTTCTATTCTAGCCCAATAAATTGCACTTAAACACATAGGGCAAGGCTCGCACGACGAATATATATCGCAACCTTTTAAATCGAAATGGTTTATTTTTTTTGAAGCTAATCTTATTGCATTTATTTCTGCGTGTGCAGTTGGGTCGTTAGTTGTTGTAACGCTATTAACGGCTTCAGCAAGTATTTCATTGTTTTTAACTATTACTGCACCAAAAGGACCTCCTCCGTTTTTTACATTTTCTATAGAAAGTTCTATAGCTCTACGCATAAATTTTTCTTTATTCATATTTTATGTATTGTAGAACAAAAATACGAAATTATTATGTATTTTTTATGTAGGGCTTAAAATCAAATAATAATAAGAATAAAGTCACAAAACTAAGTGTAGATTGTATCTACACTTTTTTATTATAATGTATTTGTAATGCGAGCAAGCTTAGTTAATTAAGAGAATATTTTGATATCTTTGTCGATTCTAATACCGTGTAGTTACAATTCACGCCGAGAGGGGTAGTTGAAGATAGAGGTGATACGACAGGAACATTAGCTTCACCAAAAGAAGGATTTTCACCTAATGTTTCAAGAAAATTGGAAAAAGTTAAAATAATTAAGCGATGAAAAACGTAATAATAATTATAATAATTTTAAGTTTATTTAGTTGTAAATCAAATAATAAAACAGCTCAATTATTAACAGATACTGAATGGAGAGAAATAATATCACAAACTATTAAATTTCCTAGGAGAAAAATTGAGTCACAGATATATAAGGATTATAACAATATTTATATGAGAGATACTGTTATAGCGGTTTACGAGTATTGTTCATATCTTGGTTATGAAGTAAACGATTCAATAATAGATTATATAAAAAACAGAAAAAACAAACCTATTACAAATAGATTGGACACAATGTATGGATTTAGTTTTACTTTAGATACAATTAATAATCATTATATCACTTATTCTGAACCTTTTTTTGTAAACGATAAAATGATTTGTGTTTCAATGTCATCATTTAACATTAAAGAAGATACTTCATTTTGCTTTGTATATTTTTTTAAAAAAGAAAATGGTTCTTTTAAAGAAATAGAATTTTATGATGTAAGAAAAAATTTATTTTATGAATGTACCCCTGTAGAAATAATAGGTGACGGTAAAGCAAGAGTAATAAATTAGCCCCCTCGTCCTCGTCTGTGACGAGTGATGAACGGGAATAAAGCGATAAAGTAAGCATTTGTAATGCTGGTAAAATATGAGTGCCTTTTACTTATACGCCAATTTATTTTTAAAGTCCCTAATAAGCGCATCCAGCGTAACCCCACCTGAGCGTAGAATAAAAGCACAAAACTAAGTGTAGATTGTATCTACACTTTTTTATTATAATGTATTTGTAATGCGAATAATTTTAGTAATTAAACGAAATATTTTTATCCGTAAGGTATTTATATTTTCTTTGTTTCTGGCTTAAAACCAAATAAAAATAAGGAGTAAAATAATGCAAAAAAAGTAACTCCTGCCTGTGTTTCTAGAGTATCTTCGTTTAACATAGAAAAAAGTGAGATAAAAATAAATACCGAAAACAAGAAGCTGCTAAATCCTTTTTCTGCAATTATAGGATAAACAATAGCATATACGATAAATACAAAACCAATAATTCCAAAGCTTATTAAGAATGTAAATAATTGATTATGAGTTCGTCTTCTAAATTTTTGTTCTAATTGCGATTTGTTAATATTGTACATAGACTTAAACTCTTTGTCAATATCGCCAGTTCCAACACCAAATAATATGTTATCAGAGAATATATTATATCCTGTTTTAAGATACTCAATTCTTTGAGTTAACGTATGCCCACTAGCTTTACCAGTCTTATTATAAATGTCTAGCTGCCAAATCAATTTGTAAATTCTAGGATACAAACTCCACTTTTCTGTAAATCTGTAATTTGATATTCCATTTTCGATATTTGCAATATCATCTTTTGTGAGTTTAGATATCCCTAAACTATCTTTACGATATCCTTTAGATGTTAGGTATCTAATTATAGTAAATTTTGTTCTGAACCTACTTTTCCCTATGCTATCGTATTTTAGTTTACTTATTCTATTCCACGACTCTTTTAATTCTTTATCACAAACATATAAGTGAACATAATTATTGTTCTCAATTATTTTTTTATCAAAATCAAAACGATATTTATTACCATTAATAGTATAAAGCTCAATATTATCTTTATTTATTTCTTCAACATTATAAAAACTATATATATTATGTATGATAAAATAAGATATTAACGATGGTATAATAAGTATTAATAAGGAGTATATTATTTTTTTATATTTCGACTTAGATTTAAAAGCTCTATATATTAATAGTGTAAATGTAATAATGATAAAAAGAATAATCCCAGTAAAAGATTGTAGGATAAAAAGAAAAACTAACAACCAAATAATACCAAAATATATCAATATCTTATATTTACATTCCTTGTCTTTTAAAATAATATAGTATAAAGAGAAAATGGCAATATTAATAAATAAAGAAAATCTAATATGCGAAATAAAAACAGAAATCTCACGTATATCGCCAATAGGATTTAGTAAAACAAAAATGCTCACTAGTGAACCTGCAATGTTTGAAGCAACAAAGAAAAGTATTATAGTTTTAATTTGTTTAAAACTGATTGGCTCAGATGTAGCAATAATAATAGGTAATATTAATAACGGAACTTTTATTTTTAAATCGTGAAAAGCATACGAAAAATCTTCAGTGGGAATTAGCCATAATATGTGCGCTATGTATAGTAGCAGAAAAACTAGCAAGCTTTTTTGCGCGTATATTTTTTTAAGCTTGTAAAGTATATCTTTATCCATTACCCAATTGGCAAGTAATACGAGTTGAGAAATACTAGTAATAATAGGCGATAGTGGTAAGCCAATCACTAACAATATTAAACCATAGAAGTATATATTTCTTTTTTCAAACATTAATGCAAATATCTTATTAAAAAATTAGAACGAATAAAAATATTTAATATTATATTTGTACCAAATTAAAAAAAGGTCTTTTAAAACAGGTTTTGAATTTTATTATATGTCTAATTAATATGTGTGTTACTGCATAAATATTAATAAGTAAAATTAATGTTGATAAAATTGTTGATTTATTCAAAATAATTGTATTTTTGCAGTCCGTAATCTGAATCTGTCAGATTTGGGAGTGATATGTTATTAATTTAAATTGCAAAAGTAGTGAATACATTAAGTTATAAAACTGTTTCAGCAAACAAAGAAACAGTAAATAAAGAGTGGTTAATTATAGATGCTAAAGACGAAGTATTAGGTAGACTAGCTTCCAAAGTAGCGTTTTTAATAAGAGGAAAGCATAAAACTGAATTTACTCCACACGTAGATTGTGGTGATAATGTAATTATCATAAATGCTGATAAAATTAAACTTACAGGCGCTAAATGGTCTGATAAACAATACATTAGCCATAGTGGTTATCCAGGAGGACAAAAAATAACTACTGCTGAAAAAGTAATGGCAAAAAAACCAACCTTTATGGTGGAAAAAGCTATTAAAGGCATGCTACCTAAAAGTAGATTAGGAAGAGCATTGTTCGGTAACTTATATGTATATGCAGGCGAAAAGCATAATCACGATGCACAAACGCCAACAAAAGTAAATTTAAACGATTTAAAATAAGATGGAAGTAATAAACGCAATTGGAAGAAGAAAAGCCGCTGTGGCTAGAGTTTATATTTCTCAAGGAAAAGGAAATATTACAGTAAATAAAAAAGACTATAAAGAATTTTTTCCCGTAGATCAATTACAATATATTGTAAAACAACCTATGGAATTATTAAAAGTTAGCGAAAATTATGATATCAAAGCTAATTTAGCAGGTGGTGGAATTAAAGGTCAAGCAGAAGCTTTACGTTTAGCTATCACTAGAGCTTTAATCAAAATTAATGAAGAAGACAAACCTGTTTTGAGAGAGAGTGGTTTTGTAACTCGCGACTCTAGAGTTGTTGAGAGAAAAAAACCAGGCCAAAAGAAAGCAAGGAAAAAATTCCAGTTCTCGAAACGTTAGTATTATCAATTGGCAATACTGTTTAGAATCTAAATTATTAAGACCGCTAATGCGCTACTTAATGATTGCCAAATTTAAGAATGTAAACAATTAAACAAAAGTAAAAAGAAATGCCTAGAACAAATTTTGAAGAATTACTAAAAGCAGGTGTGCATTTTGGCCACCTAAAACGTAAGTGGAATCCAAATATGGCTCCATATATTTTTATGGAACGCAATAGTATTCATATTATAGACTTACACAAAACAATAGTAAAATTAGATGAAGCTGCAGATGCATTAAAACAAATTGCAAAATCTGGAAGAAAAATCCTTTTCGTAGCTACAAAAAAACAAGCTAAAGAAATTGTTTCAGAAAAAGTAAAAACAGTTGGTATGCCATATATTACAGAACGATGGTCTGGTGGTATGTTAACCAATTTCCCTACAGTAAGAAAAGCTATTAAGAAAATGAATTCTATCGATAAAATGGCGGTAGATGGTACTTTCAAAAATATCTCTAAAAGAGAAAGATTACAAATTTCTAGACAAAGAGAAAAATTAGAAATTAATCTTGGAAGTATTGCAGATATGACTAGAATACCTGCAGCTATTTTTATTGTAGATGTATTTAACGAATCTATTGCTGTAAACGAAGCAAAAAAATTAAATATTCCTATATTCGGAATGGTTGATACAAACTCAGAGCCAAAAGGTATCGATTTTGTTATTCCTTCAAATGATGACGCTTCTGCTTCTATTTCTTTAATTATGGATATTGTTGTCGATTCAGTTAAAGAAGGTTTAAACGAAAGAAAACTTGAAAGAGAAAAAGAAGACAAAAGAAAAGTAGCGAAAAAAGAAGCTAAGAAAGAGGTTAAAAAAGTTGAAGCAAAAGAGGAAGTTAAAGTAGAAACTCCTGCTAAAAAAGCCCCAGCAAAAAAAGTTACTAAAGTAGAAGTAACAGAAAAGATTGAGGCAAAAGAAAAAAAACCTGCTGCTAAAAAAGCTACAACAAAAAAAGCCGCTCCTAAAGAAGTAGAAGCTGCTAAAGAGGAAAAATAATTCATAATATTTAAATAGGTTAAGAAGATGGCTAATATTAAAGCTGCTGATGTTGCTAAATTAAGAAAAGCAACAGGCGCAGGAATGATGGACTGTAAAAATGCATTAGTTGAAACTGATGGAAATTTTGATGATGCAATTGATATTATTAGAAAAAAAGGTCAAGCAATAGCAAACAAACGTGCAGATAGAGATGCTGCTGAAGGTTGTGTTTTATCTAAAGTAACAGAAGATGGTAAAACAGGAATGATCGTGGTAGTAAATTGTGAGACAGATTTCGTTGCAAAAAACGATAAATTTGTGAAATTTACTAATGATATCATAGAGCTTGCTATATCTAATAATTGTAAAACAATAGAAGATCTTAAAGCTCTTGATTTTGAAGGCCGAACTGTTGAAGCGCAAGTATTAGAGCAAAATGGAATTATTGGCGAAAAAGTAGAATTGTCTTATTTTGCCAGAATAGATTCTGAAAACGTTGTTCCGTACATACACGCAGGAAATAAACTTGCTACTCTAGTTGGTTTTAACGAAACTTTAGATGACATACAAATTGGTAAAGATGTTGCTATGCAAGTAGCTGCAATGAACCCAGTTGCTGTTGATAAAGGTGACGTTTCTAAAGCTGTTATCGAAAAAGAAATCGAGATAGGAAAAGAACAAGCTAGACAAGAAGGTAAACCTGAAAATCTAATCGAAAAAATTGCTATGGGTAAATTAGGTAAATTCTACAAAGAAAATACATTATTAAACCAAGCCTTTGTAAAAGATAACAAGAAAACAATTACTCAGTACTTAAAAGAATCTAGTAAAGATTTAACAGTTACAGAGTTTAATAGATTTTCTTTGAATGCTTAAATAAATAAAGCAACATACTAAATTATTTAGAGCCCCTTTAGGGGCTTTATTATTTATATCCTATTGTGTTTTCAAGTCTCTATAAATAATGGTTAGTGATGGATTATAGAGCATAAAATAGCTATAGTTCATCAAGTTAATTTGCTATTTACCATTAGAGTTTTTTTTAAATTAATAAAAAATCTACGCATAATAAGTCTTTGTGCAAAATCTAAATAATTGTTCTTATGCATCCTGTGTCGGTTTTGTTTTGCACTTTACCCGCCTTTATATTTATTATGTTTATAATTTTATGAATAATTGTAATTAAAAGTGTAAGTAAATAAAAAAATATTTACTATATAAAACCTACATAATAAGAGAGTTAAGTATAGGCTAAAAAAAACTTTTAAAAAAAAGAATTAAAATGTTTGCGTATTAAAAAACTAGTACTACATTTGCAGCCGCTTAACGAAACAAAAGCGATGTTCAAAAGATAAAATGGTTATTAACAGATCGTTTTTTAAATAGCTGAAACTCAGTAATTTAGAAGAAATTAATTTTTTTCAAAAAAAGATTAAAAAAGGTTTGGAAACTGTAATTTAAGTTTTATCTTTGCAGTCCCTAAAATGATAGGGCAATAAAAAAGTAGTTCTTTGAATTAATGTATAGAATAAATAGTGTAAGGATTGAGAAATAAACTAAGTCAATTTCAATCTAATAAATACTGAGAATAGAGACATTTAACTTTTTAATTACAACGAAGAGTTTGATCCTGGCTCAGGATGAACGCTAGCGGCAGGCTTAACACATGCAAGTCGAGGGGTAACGATAGTGCTTGCACTAGTCGACGACCGGCGCACGGGTGAGTAACACGTATGCAACCTACCTTTAACAGAGGGATAGCCCAGAGAAATTTGGATTAATACCTCATAATATTATGATTCGGCATCGAATAATAATTAAAGCTTCGGCGGTTAAAGATGGGCATGCGGGACATTAGCTAGTTGGTAAGGTAATTGCTTACCAAGGCAACGATGTCTATGGGGTCTTAAAGGATGGTCCCACACACTGGTACTGAGACACGTACCAAACTCCTACCGGGGACAGCAGTGAGGAATATTGGGCAATGTAGGCAACTCTGAACCAGCCATGCCGCGTGAAGGAAGACGGCTCTACGAGTTGTAAACTTCTTTTATATAGGAATAAAATTCTCTACGTGTAGAGACTTGAATGTACTATATGAATAAGCATCGGCTAACTCCGTGCCAGCAGCCGCGGTAATACGGAGGATGCAAGCGTTATCCGGATTTATTAGGTTTAAAGGGTGCGTAGGCGGGATAATAAGTCAGTGGTGAAAGCCTGCAGCTTAACTGTAGAATTGCCATTGAAACTGTTGTTCTTGAGTATAGATGAGGTAGGCGGAATGTGTAATGTAGCGGTGAAATGCATAGATATTACACAGAACACCGATTGCGAAGGCAGCTTACTAAACTATAACTGACGCTAATGCACGAAAGCGTGGGGAGCGAACAGGATTAGATACCCTGGTAGTCCACGCCGTA
>DAOVTE010000122.1 GCA_030627705.1 Bacteroidales bacterium | reverse complement strand
TCTTTATTAAAATACGATGTTATAAAGTTTGGGAAGTGCATTCTACTAGGTCTACCATTTAATGTAAAGCCAAGAGGCTCGAAATTACACGCCATACCAAGCGCATTAGGGTTATGTATTATTGATAAGGTATCGGTATAGGTTCTATTAAAATATATTATACTATCTATAGGGGAATATTGAGAATCCCAAAATCTAATAAAATATGGACTTACATAAATAATTTGTTTAGAAGATTCTATATTAGTTGCTGTTAAATCGTATTGATATATATTATATTTCTGACCACCTGTCCCCGTTGCCCCTGAAACATATAGTTTAGTATTATCAGGCGAAAATATATACCCAATAGAGACAGTATTTGGGGTTAATAAAATTCTATTAGAAATAATACCTGTATTTTTATCAAAATCGTATAATTCCACTGTATCACCTAAATAATCCCAATAATTCCAAGATATAAACTTTTTACCATTAGGCGAGAATTTTAAAATTGGTGCACTAAAATTTAAACCAATTGCATTTCCAATTTGGGTAATAATTGGGATTGTATCAACACCGTTTGGTGTTACTTTATAGGCATAAAATTTTTCTTCGTCTAATTTATGGCAAACTACCCAAACATCCGTGCAATTTGCATGGTGCACAGCAGCAAGTTGCTCGTGTGCAGGCACCATTAATAAAAAGTTTTTTTGTGTAATATCGCCAAGTCCGCTGTTTAAACTCATATCTACAATAGAATATCTTACACCATTTACAAAACCATTTTCACCTGCATCATTAGTAAAAATATAGTAAATATTTTTACTATTTGGTTTGGGGATAATAATGCTGTTTTGCATACCGCTATAATGCCCCATTAAACCTGTACCATTTGGCATTATTTGGTGGTTTTTGTTCCATACTGTTGCACCGTCGGTATAAAAAAGTAAATATCCATCTTCATCAGATATTGTTGCACAGCCTTCACGGGTGTATACTTGCCCTGTGGTGTCTGCTACTGCTTGTCCGCTGCTAAAGTCTATACCTGCACCATCGCCAAAATACCAGTGGTATGCTCGTTTTGTGTTGCCAGGTTGGGCAAATGAGTTAAAACTTGAAAGTAATAAGTAGAAAGTTAGAGCTAATATTGAGAGTTTTCTCATAAGTCTATAGGTGTTTTTTATGAATTATAAAGTTAGTTAATTCTTGTTAAAATGCAAGTGTTTAAGAGCTCATGTAAAACCCATAGATAGAGTAAATTGTACAAATCTTAAATTTTTTAATAAAGTTTATTATAAGAATTTGTTATTTAATATTTGTGTATTATTAATTTATTATTGTTGCAACATTATTCTTTGTGTCAAACACAGGTTACTAAGTATATACGCAAATAAGATTTATGCTAAAAATTTAAGCAACTATTATTATTTTTTATACCTTTAACACATTATTATTTTACTAAAAATAGTAAGATATTATGAGTAACAGAATTATTAACGATTAAACATTAATTTATGAAAAAGTTAGGCTTAGTATTAGTATCAGTAATTTTATTAACAAATTTAATATTTGCACAAAAAGATTTCTCGCAGAAAGTGTATACCGATGCAAATGGCTTTAAATATACAGTAGTAAATAACGACCCTTTTGGTGTTAGAATTTACACATTAGAAAATGGTTTAAAAGTTTATTTATCTGATAATAAAGAAAAGCCAAAAGTTTCTACTATGATAGCTGTAAAAGCTGGTTCTACATACGATCCTGCAGAAACTACAGGATTGGCTCATTATTTAGAGCATATGATGTTTAAAGGCTCAACAAAAATAGGAACAGTAAACTGGGAGGCTGAAGAAAAAGCACTAAATCAAATCTCTGATTTATTTGAAAAGAAAAAGCTAGCAAAAAATAAAAATGAAAAAACAGATATTTACAAAAATATAGATAAATTATCGCAAGAAGCATCTAAATATGCTGTCCCAAACGAATATGATAAAGCAGTATCGTTGTTAGGCGCAAGCGGAACAAACGCTTTTACAAGCAACGAAATGACAGTTTATATGAATACAATTCCTTCTAATGCTGTAGAAAGATGGTTAGCTCTAGAAAGCGAAAGATTCTCGCAACTGGTTTTAAGACTTTTCCATACAGAATTAGAAACTGTTTACGAAGAATTTAATACTAGTCAGTCTAACGATTACAGAATTGCAAATAAAGAATTTAATAAATTATTATTTCCAACACACCCTTATGGAACACAAACTACTTTAGGAAAAGCTGAACATCTTAAAAATCCATCAATGGTAAATATCCACAAATATTGGGACAAATATTATAGAGCAAATAATATGGCAATAATAATGGTTGGAGATTTAGATTTTGATAGAACAATAAATCAAATAAATACACATTTTGGTAGATTAAGAACAAACAAAGAATTGTCGCATCCAGTATTTGCAAAAGAAAAACCAATAATTAGCCCAAAAAAATCTACAGTTTATGGTCCGGGTGCCGAGTTTGTGAATATTGGCTTTAGGTTAGATGGCGTTAAATCAGACGATAAAAAATATACAGAACTTATCGATATGATTCTAAGTAATGGTCAAGCAGGCCTAATAGATTTAGACCTAATAAAAAAACAAAAAGTACTTAGAGCGTATTCATATACAAGTTTTAAAAAGGATTACGGACAATTAACTTTTTCTGGTTATCCAATAAAAGGGCAAAGCTTAGAAGACGTAGAAAAGTTATTATTGGCAGAATTAGATAAAATTAAAGATGGAAACTTCGACGAATGGTTAATTGAAGCAATAATAAATCAAAAAAAATTAGAAGAGCTACAAAAAATTGAACAGAATTATTATATTTATGATATTATGAGCTCGTTTGTGCTTGATGTACCTTGGAAAGATCAAATAAAAGGGCTTGATGAACTTGCAAAAATTACAAAAGAAGAATTAATAGAATTTGCTAATAAAAAATTTAAGAATAATTACGTTGTTGTTTACAAAAAAACAGGAGAGAATAAAAATATTGTTTATGTTGATAAACCAACAATTACACCAATAAAAATTGATAGAACTAAAGAGTCAATCTTTTATCAAAACTTTAAGAAAATAGAAGATGAAAGACTTAATACAGATTTTATTAATTACAAAGAAAATATTAAACAAGACAAGATTGATGGTGTAGATTTTAATTATATCCAAAATGTTAATAATGAACTTTCATCTATAAACTTTATTTTTGAGATGGGTGGTCTAAATATGAAAGAACTATCAATTGCAATTGAATTTTTCGAATATTTAGGAACAGAAACAATGAGCTCAGAGCAAATTTCGAAAGAATATTTTAAAATGGGAGTTTACACAGGAGTTTCTGCAGGTTCTGATCGCTCGTATATATATTTATCTGGTTTGAATGAGAATTTTAATAAAGCATTGCCCTTATTTATAAATAATATTAAAACCGCCAAAGCCGATAGAGAAACTTACACAAAATTTGTAGAAAGCTACAAAAAGAAACGTGCAGACAATAAATTAAGCAAGTATCAAATATCTAGTAAGCTTGGCAACTATGCAAAATATGGAAAAGAAAATCCAAGTACATTTATTATTTCAAATGAAGAATTAGATAATTTAGATCCAAATAAGCTTGTAAGTATTATTAAAAACATATTAGATTATAAACATATAATTTTTTATTACGGACCTAAAGAGTTTAATGAAATAATAAATGTAATAGCAAGCTCTTATTCTCCTAAAGCAGAATTTATTCCTTATCCAGAAAAGATGATTTTCGAAGAACAGCCACAACAACAAAAGGTTTATTTTGTAAACTACGATATGGTTCAATCTAACGTTACTTTAATTGCAAAAGACGAAATGTTTAATGTAGAAAATGCCGCTCATATTAGAATGTTTAACGAGTTTTATGGCTCTGGCTTATCATCAATAGTTTTTCAGGAAATTAGAGAAAGTAAAGGGCTGGTTTATTCTGCATATTCGTATATGACCATGCCTTATGATAACGAAAAATCTCATTATCTAGTTTCTGCACTTAACACTCAGCCAGATAAAATAGACGTAGCATTAACCGAGTTCTATAAATTATTAAACAATATTCCAGATGCAAAAAAGCAATTCGATGCTTCTAAGCAATCAATATTAAGAAATCTAGAATCAAAAAGAGTTATTAAAGAATCAATTTTTTGGAATTACTTAAGATTAAAGAAAATTGGAATTGAAAATAACATAGATGAGCAAATATATTCTCAAGTTAATGAAATGACTTACGAAACTTTTACTGATTTTTTTAATAAACATATAGCAAATAAAAAGTTTGATATACTTGTAGTTGGTAAAAAAGAAAATCTAGATTTCGAGATGCTTAAAAAATATGGAACAATACAAGAGCTTTCGCTAAAAGAGATTTTTAATTATTAATAGTTTTTTTAGTTATGAAATATAAATCCTGTTTTAATAAATTAAAGCAGGGTTTATATTTTTTAAATATTTATTATTTTAATGTTTTAAATTAATAAGTTAAATCATTAATGAAAAAGATAAGTTCTGTACTTGCAATTATTCTAATTCTTGCTTCTTTTGGATTTTCTCAGAATAATAATGAAACAATACGTTTTTTTAAAAAAAAAGGGTACGAAGAAGGTTTTGTTGTTTTTGATAACGGTGAAGTATTCAAAGGTCAATTAAGAAGATATAGTACCGAAGCTAGTTGTGGGCGGATTAAAGCTAAAGATTCATCAGGAACAACTCGCATTTTTTGGCCTAAGCAAGTTAATTATTATAAAAGAGGTAACGAATATTTTGTAAAAAAGAAAATTGTTTTTGGATTCAAAGTGTTTATGAAAGTAGTTATTTCGGGTAAATTAACTCTTTATGCTTATTGTTATAAAACTTCTTCAATGTCATCTACAATGTCTTCACCTTTCACATCGTCATATACAATATCTTATTCGTCAAGAGGAATAGACTATTATTTAGGTTTTGAAGAAAAGTTTTTTAAAATTAACGGATTTAAGAAAATAATGATAGATTTCTTCACTAACTACGCCCCAGATAAAGAACTTGTTGAGAAGATTAAAAATAAGGAATTAAAATATAGAGATATACAAACTATTGTTAATGAATACAATAAAAAACATATTACTATTAAAAATATAGAAATAGAAAAATAAGTTTAGCATACATTAAAGAGATCGACTAATATTTTGTATCTTAGATTTTCTAAATTATACTATTATGAGATTAATATCATTATGCATATTGTTGATACTTTTTGCTAGTAAATCAATTTTTGCCCAAACAGATACGGTTAGCCAACAAATAGAAAGCCTTAGCGAGAATATTCAAACAGAAATTCAGCAAGAAGATACAGTAAAGAAGAAAATATTTGTATTTAAAATTTACAACGAAATTGGGCCAGAAAGTTGGCGAACTACTAAAAAATCGTTTAAAGAAGCAAATAAACTAAATGCAGATTTAATAATTCTTCATTTAAATACTTATGGTGGTTTAGTAGATGCTGCAGATTCTATAAGAACAATAATACTAAATAGTAAAATTCCTGTTTATGTTTTTATTGATAATAATGCCGCATCTGCTGGAGCATTAATATCCATAGCATGCGATAAAATTTATATGCGTCCTGGTGGTAATATTGGAGCAGCAACTGTTGTAAATCAAACAGGAGCAGCAATGCCAGATAAATACCAATCGTATATGCGTTCTACAATGCGTTCTACTGCCGAAGCAAAGGGAAAAGATACAATAATTGTTAAACTAGATACCATAATTGTATGGAAACGAAATCCACTAATTGCCGAAGCAATGGTAGATCCAAGAACATATATCGAAGGCATAATAGATACAGGCAAAGTGCTTACGTTTACATCTGCCGAAGCAATTAAAAATAATTATTGCGAAGGCGAAGTGGCTGATATCAAAGAAATTATTCAATTACAAAAAATAGAAAATTACGAAATTGTTGAGCATAAAATTACTTCAATGGATAAATTTATTGGGTTCTTAATTAATCCTGCATTACAAGGAATTCTAATAATGATAATTATTGGGGGGATTTATTTCGAGCTTCAAACACCTGGAGTTGGATTTCCGATTGTAGCATCTTTATTTGCTGCAATTACTTATTTCTCGCCTTTGTATGTAGAAGGAATTGCAGAAAATTGGGAAATTATTCTATTTTTTATAGGAATAATTCTGGTGGCAATAGAAGTTTTTGCAATACCCGGTTTCGGAATTGCAGGCGGAGCAGGAATATTACTAGTTGTAACTGGATTAACATTAAGTTTAGTCGATAATATTATTTTTGAAATGGGAGATAAACATGCAATTGCTCAAGTTGTATTAAAAGCGTTTGTATTGGTTGTTTCATCATTTGTAGCCTCTCTTATTGGCTCAATATATTTAAGCAAGAAGTTTTTAACATCGCAAAGGTTTAGTTTTCTAGTATTAAATGCTACGCAAAAAGTAAAAGAAGGCTTTGTTAGTTTCGATAAAGTAGACTCTAGTTTAATTGGCAGAAATGCTATTGCTCATACAGTTTTACGCCCATCAGGCAAAATTGAAATAGATAATGAAATTTACGATGCTATTTCTTTAATTGGATATATAGAAAAGGGAGATACAGTGGAAATTGAGAAGATAGAAAATGGCCAACTTTATGTGATTAAAGTATAATTTAGTTATAGAATAATTGTAAAAAAAAAGCCTCGCATTTTGCGAGGCTTTTTTAAATTTCAAACTATTATTTAGTTCTTAAATAATTTATATACTTTATTATTTCCTTCAACTTTTACAAAGTAAACACCAGTGTTTAGTTCAGAAATATTAATACTATTTTTAGTATAACCAGCTTTTATAACTTTTCCAGTTAGATCTAAAATAGAATAATTATTATTAACATCAATGTTAAAATTAACTACATCATTACTTGGGTTTGGATAAAGTCTTAAGATAGTTTCGTTAGAGCTTTCGTGCACACTAACAATTGTAGATAAATCAATTTTTATTGCCTGCATAACTTCTTGCGAAGGGTCTGCTTGTAAGAAAACAACAAATTCGCAATTATCTTTAACATATGAACCATCAATTGTAAATGGAACGTTTATGTTTTGAGTTGTTTGTGAAGAAAAATCTACACTAGTTCCGTTATGATCAGGAAACATATTTCTACATACCCAATGTAATTCTGTTTGATTAAACCAAGAATATTGTATATCAGATTCTGTTAATGCAGTATGTAGTGTTTTAGCTTCTGTATTGTAATTAGATTCTTGCACAATTGTAATATCAGCATTATAATTACTAGGAGAAACATAAGTAATAGCTACCGATAATGTATATAATGCTTTTTTATTCATTCTTTGTTTATAATGCTCGTGGTAAGAAGGGAATAAACTTGTAGTTGCATTTCCTCCAACTATTGTTAAATCTCCATCTGCTTTAGATGTTGGATAACCTGTAAATTGATAATAGTTTTGTGCTCTTTCTAATGCTGCAGCACTATTATAAGGGTCTCCTGAACTATATGCATGGTACTCAACAATTGCTATTGTATCACCATTACCTATCATATCTTCTGCACCCATTGCTGCACCAGGACAATAAACACATTCTGTACCTGTTCCAATCTCATATAATACATACTGTCTATCAACACTGCCCAAAACTTCGGCAATAGCATCATTAGATGAATGAGAATAACCTAAACCATTATAGTGTGCACGTGCATTATAAATATATGGTGTTGGGTATGGATTTGAGTCTGTATAACTTGTGTCTGTTATACCATTAATTAACTCATAATTATTTCTTGTAATTGTGTATGAATTAGGACTTGGAGTTGGAGATATCCAACTTAGATCAATATTGCTACCGTTTACATTTGCAGTTAATGTAGTTGGTGAAGTTGGTGCTACAACTTGAGTAAAAACTATATCATCAAAATACATATTAGAGGCTCCTCCAGTTGTTGTGCCGTAGAAGTTAGCTGCATCTAATTTATTTAAAGTTCCGCTACCAAAAGTTCCAGTACTCCATTTCCAAGAAACTCTTTCTGTTCCATCAATATAGATTGTTGAGAAATCATCATCTAAATCAACTATCATATTTACGTCAATCCAAGTATCATAACTATAATAAAATGTATCAACACCTTCTGATCCAGCATCAATTATACCTTCTCCGCCTGCGTTAAAATAAATTTGAGTTCCCCACTCACTATTCGAACCAGCAAAATCTTGTAAAAGATTAAAATATCCAATATTACCAGTAGTAACAAGAATTTTAAACTCTAATTGATAACGGCCTGTTGCTAAGTCATTGAATAGCAAAACAACATCGTTATTACTTACAATATTAAGTGCATTAGGAATAGAACTAGCCATTGTTGCAGAAACAGTTCCATCTTCGCCACCACCAACTGCACCGCTCCAAGTGGTCCAATTTGTTCCAGAAACTTGTGCAATTTTATCACCAACAGTAAAACTATCAAAGTTTTCTGATAAGATAACTTGAGAAGATACTGTTAACGCAAGTATCAAACTAAAAAAAGTAAAAGTAATTTTTTTCATATTTTTTTATTTATATATTTTCCACGAATATAGAAATATTAATTAAACTTAAGTTTTTTAATACAAATTAATGCTGATATTTTCTACATTTGTATGTATTTTTGAGACCAAATAATAAATAATACTATTTAGCTTATTAATTTGTATTAAATAATTTGTGTAGCTTTCAACTTAATAAGCTTTTACTTTACGAACTTATATAATAATGAAATTATCTAATTTAACAGCAATTTCGCCAATAGATGGCAGATAC